>CAZAWS010000001.1:0-38963 GCA_964488755.1 uncultured Anaerolineaceae bacterium
GAAAAAAGCGTTAAGGGCGCATAGAAAAGCGGAACAAGAGTTGCGGTATAAGCTTTCTCAAATATGAATGATTTTTTATCGCCTTACCCAAACAAGTGCGTGGCGTAAACAGAGAAGTTTGTTTCTGTTGGGCAGGTGTTGATGTTTGAGGGCACTCAAGTTTGGGTCACGTTCGCCGCGGTGTTTTTTATCCCAAGATTAAGTGTGTGGTCCCCAAGGAATATCTGGCGGTACTTGGTGCGGGGCACGAATCCAACTGAGCCATCCGCCGGGTTTTTTTCGGTCTTCATGTTTTTCAAAGCGAACAAGCAAAAGGCTGGTAATTAGCCCCATAACGCCAATCCACTGGAAGAAGCTGAGTTCTTCTCCGAGTAAAAGGTAGCTGGCTGTGATGGTGATAACCAACTCGCCCAGCCCAAGAAGCGCGGTTTGCATTCCGCCAATATTTTTTACCCCTAAGAAAAGCGTTAGCCGAGATAAAAAGGTAACGAGGGTTAACCCGATGATGGGACTCCAATCGGCGGTGCTATCGGGAAGTTGGGGGTCAAAAATAAAATAAGCAGAGACGACGACTACACTCATCGAAATTAATGTGTATAGCGTAACTGTTGGGGCGGGGACTTCGTAGAGAACACGTTGGTTGATGGGGAGGTGAAGCGCATATAGTGCCGAGGCGATCAACATAAAGGCTACGCCAATGAGGTCAATTTCTCCGCTATCAAAGGAGGTAATTAAAATTACGCTGGCTATAGCTAGGCTGATGCGTAAGATGGTTAATTTGCTTGGGCTTTGGCGATCTAAAAATGACCAAAAGACAACGAATACGGGGTATAAGGAATAGAGCAGTTGTCCTACGTTTGCGTTTAGCCGTTCAAGTGACATATAGTAAAAAAGAGAGCCAATTCCGTTGATCGCCCCCGCTAGAACGCATCCGAGTAGTCCAAGTGAAAAAATATAAAAGTATTTTCGTTTAAATATGAGAAGGAGTATGAGCAAAAGCCCTGCCGCCATGCTCGTTCTTAAGGCTACAACTGCAAAGGGTGAAAATCCGGCTAGAATAGCTTGTTTTCCAAATATAGGGGTGAATCCTAAGAAAAGCGCGGAAACAATTGCTGCAAGGATGCCTTTGTTTTTTTTCCCTATTGTCATATCAATTGTCTCGTCTTAGGTTATTTCTATGTTTGGGACGATGGTTTCTGGAGAGTACGAAAGGAATTATATAATAGTTTGTCCCCTTCTGTGCGACTATCTTCTCTGCTTTTGGGCAGGGGTGGGCAGTGGGGTAGTAGAAGAGTGCGTTTTTTTGTTTACCGATTTGATTGTTTAGTTGCAGGTTTTAAGTAAGTGATGGTTCAGAGTCCGAAAACTTCTGTTTTGGGCTTCATAAAGTGCCAAAGTCTGGAGATTTTTTATCCCAATTTTGCAGGAAGGGGTAGTGCTTATTTAGGAATTGCCATCGTTTTATGAAATGATAGCATGAACTTCATCAAGAAATTCATCACTCATAAAGTCACCTTTTTGAAGGAGTGCTTGTATTTGGCCTTTAAGCCTATTTTTTTCTTTTTTAGTTAGTATTTTTGCTGTAGAAACGATCACAGGGATATTGGCAGTTTTGGCATCTGCTTTGAGTTCGTCTAATACGCCGAAGCCATCTAATTCGGGCATCATTAAGTCGAGGATGATTAAATCAGGGTTTTCGCGTCTAATAACGCGTAAGGCTTCTTTGCCGTCTTTGGCTTCAAATAGATGAAAATCACCTTGCGATTGTAGAATACGGCGAATTAATAAGCGTACTTCTGCGGTATCGTCAACGATGACAACGCGTGAGAAGCGTTCGGGAACGACATGGCTAAGGGCGGCAAGAATTCCTTCCTCGGGAGTATTTTCTGAGGCTTCTGTTTCTTTTGGTAGTTTCACGTTGCGTGCCCAATTATCTCCGAGTACAAATTTTTCTGGTGGCACAGTGTGCCCAGTGCAGTTTACCACGACTGTGTCTTCGGGTTTGATAATACCAGCACGTATGAGTTTGAATAATCCTGCAAAAGCAACAGCGGCAGCAGGCTCTGCTGAAATCCCCTCCATTTTTGCAAGAACGTGCATGGCGCGGAAAGTTTCCTCATCTGTAACACTTTCGAAGACACCGCCAGTTTCAGCAACCAATTTTTTTAGTATTTTATAGGTATGTCCTGGGTCGCCTGTTGCCAGAGTTTCTATATATGTTCTTGGGTTGGTCACAGGCTCGGCAACTTCTAGTCCTTTTTTCCAGCTATTTACTATTGGAGCACATCCTGAGGCTTGAACACCAACAATTGCAGGTCTTTTGTCTGTAAAACCCATTTTCTTTAGTTCTGAGAAGCCTTTATCTACGCCAATGGGACCCATCCCGCCACTTATGGCTTGAATATAAAAATCGGGCACTTCCCAATGAGGGATTTCTTCTTTCTTAGTTTCATTAGAGTCTAAGAGCAAAGTTAATTGTTCTGCGATTTCATAGGCAATTGTTTTCATTGATTCTATAGATGGGATAGAGCGTGCCCCCATATTTCTGTAGAGATTTCTTTGGCTAGCAAATTTTGCAGAGGCTTTTTTTACTAAATCATAGGTTTCGGTCACTTTGATGAGTTGGCTTCCATAAAGTGCAACTTCTCTCATTTTAATGGCGGGGACTAGACTGGTGACAAATGCCCAGAGTTTGATTCCGGCGCGTGCGGCATAGGCTGAGTAGGCGATGGCAACATTGCCTGTTGAAGCTACTACCATCTCTGTAATACCATGTTCTTTTAGTGCCGCCATGGAAACCGCCGCTTGACGGTCTTTAAACGATGACGTGGGACCTTGTCGTTCGTCTTTTATGAAGATATTGGGGCACCCAAGCATTAATCCTAAGCTGTTTGCTTTGATTAGCGGTGTTCCACCTTCGCCCATAGAAAGTTCTGTATTTGGGTTGTCAACAGGGAGCAGTTCTTTGTATCGCCATAAATCAAAAGGACGTTTGGGGAGTTCTTGAGGCAATGTTTTCGCGATTGTATCTAAGTCGTATTCTGCTTCACGCCATTGACTTCCACATTTTGGACAATCGCTTTCCATTGGGTGGTAGGGGGCTTTATGTCCACAGTTGGTGCATCGAAGAATAAAAGACATAGTTATTTGTTTCCTTTAGCTTGTTTAAGATGGTTTAGGCTACGCTCTAGCGTTGCGAGTAAATCTTCAGTGTTAAGAGACCCTTTTTGTAGTAGGTGTAGATTGAGTGAATTGAGTTTTTCTTGTTGTGTCGTGCTCAGGTCCCCACCACTGATGACGATTACAGGGATTTCTCTTAGATGGTGAGATTCTTGCATTGATTCCATAATTTCAAATCCATTCATTTCTGGCATGAAGAGATCGAGGATGACAGCTTGTGGCGTGTGGGCGGTAATTGCGTCCCAGCCTGCGGGTCCACTATTAGCTAAAATGGGGTTATAAATTTTGCTTTTTGCAAGAAGTTTTTCGAGAAGCCGTAAATCATCATAATCATCGTCTATGAGCAATATATCGTAAATTTTCCCGTCATCGTTAATACGATTTAATACGCCGAGTAAATCATCATCAAGAATGGGTTTAAGAAGATAGTCTGTTGCACCCAAGGAATAGCCTTTCTCGGTGTCTTCAATAATGCTACAAATAATTGTTGGGTAGTGTTGTGTTTCTGCATCAGATTTTAAATCTTCTAAAACTTGCCAACCATCATAATTGGGCATCATAATATCGAGTGTGATGGCATAGGGTTTGAGTTCTTTTGCGCGTTCAACAGCTTTTTGAGGGTCGGTTAGAGCAACCACTTGATAGCCTTGTGAATTTAGGTAGCGTTTATATAAATCAATAACTTTTTCATCATCGTCAATGGCAAGAATAATGGGGGTGTCGTCTAGCTTTTCTATTTTTTTGCTTTCCACAATTTTTTGTTGAGATTTAAAGAAGGGAAGTGTGAAATAGAATTCACTGCCTTTGTTTATTTCACTATTTAGCCCGATTTCGCCGCCGTGCATGGTGACCAATTCTTTGGAGATAGAAAGCCCTAGACCAGAACCACCTGTTGCACGAGTAGCAGAAGCGTCCACTTGCGAAAATGCTTGGAAGAGTTTTTCTTGATCTTTTTTTGAGATGCCAGGTCCGCTATCTTTGACACCGATACGAACAAAACTTCCTTTTGCTTTGGCGGTGACTTTGATGGTGCCCTCATCTGTAAATTTAGCCGCATTTGAGAAGAAGTTGATGAGGATTTGGCGCACGCGCATCGAATCGGCTTTGACTGGTGGGAGATTGGCTTCGATTTCGTCCTCTAGGCGCACCGGTTTATCTTTAACCAAGCCCATTACCGTAGACATGACGCTTTTAATTGTCTTTTCTATATCAACTTCATCAAAGGTTAGCTCCATCTTTCCAGCTTCAATCTTCGATAGGTCAAGAATATCGTTAATTAGTCCAAGAAGGTGTTGTCCTGAGTTATAGATTGCTGTTAGGTCTTGTTCTTGCAGATCGGTTACAGGTCCGTCAATGCCTTTGAGAATAACGCGTGAGAAGCCGATGATAGAGTTTAGCGGTGTTCGTAGTTCATGGCTCATATTGGCTAAGAATTGGCTCTTAAGTGTTTCTAGTTCTTTCATCTCAAAAAAAGCATCTTGCGCCAATTTATAGGAACGAGCGTTGTCAATGGCGGTGGAGAACTGGTCTGCTAGTACCTCTAGGACAGCGATATCTTCTGGGGTGAAGGCATCTACTTCGGTTGCTTGCAAATCTAATGCGCCAATGATTCTGCGTCCGATTTTGAGAGGGATGGCGGCTTCCGCTTTTGTTTCAGGCAGAAGTGGGTTGATATGATGATTTGGGTCTTTGGAGACGTCGTTGACAATATAAGGTTTTCCCTCTCTGTCTCTGTCTGTTGCCATCCCTACAACAGATTTTGAGCCAATTTTTAGGGCGTGTTTGTTTTTCTTCATTTCTTCACCGGCTTTGCCGGTTGCTTCTCGAACGATAACTTCTAGTCCGGCACCAGCTTCTTCGGTGGTGAAGATTGCGGCATGGTAATAGCCAAAATGGTCTTGAAGAAGATTGACTGCGCGCTTGAAGAGAATGCCTGTATCTAGGGTTGAGGTCACTAGGCGTCCGACTTCGGCGGCGGCTTCCATATATTCGTTTTGGCGTTGTAGGGTGGCTTCGGTTTTTTTTATATCTGTAATATCTATGACCGTACTTAGCCAGGCGTCTTGACCTTTATACTCAAAGGTTTGGGTTGATGATAGCCCCCAAAACATTTCACCATTATCGCGTATATAGCGATTTTCGATGTTAATAAAGCCGCCTTGCTTTTGAACTAGGTCATTGAATTCTTCTCGTTCTTTATCTGAGTAATAGAAGCGGCCTGCGGGGGTGCCTAAAATTTCATCTAGGGGTAAGCCTAATGTATCGGAAACGGCTTGATTTGCATATAAAAAGGTGCCATCGGCGGCACTGGTGATGTGCATTGGGACGGAGGCTGAGTCTAGAATAAATTGAACGCGTGCGTGGGCACTTTCTAGTTCTTTTTCGGCTTCTTTGCGCTCGGTAATATCGCGTGCTACCCAATATACTTGGTTTTCACTTAATTTTGAAAGACTTGCGTCAAACCAAATTTCTTTTCCGTCAATTTCTAGGGGATATTCGATCTTGATGGTTTCATCACTTGCTAGTGCTCTTTGAATAGATTCTTGAAAAAAGGTAGCGGTTTCTTCGGGCATGATTTCGTCCATACGTTTGCCGAGCAGTTCTTGGGGGAGGCGGTAGAGACCATCCGTTTTTGTGGGGGCAATTCGTAGGTAGCGAGTGTCTTTATCGACTACGAAGATCACATCTTCCATTGCGGCAAAGAGAGAGCGAAATTCAGCTTCGGATGATTGTGTTTTATCAAAAAGACGCGACGTTTCAATAGAGGTGCTAACTTGAAGTAATATGGTTTGAATTAAATCGGTTTGGTTTTCTGTAAGCGTTTTTGTAGGGGAGGCAAAATCGACACCAAGGGTGCCAATGGTTTCGTTGCCAGCAATTAGAGGAAAGATGATGAGACTCTCTGTTTTTCGTTCTTTCATAATATCTTTGATGCCTGTTGTTAGTGGATTGTTTTGAACATCAAGAATTGAAAGCGGTTGTTGATTTTCTAATACGATTACGCTGGTTGGGTTGTTTTCTAAAGGAATTTTTATTCCCAAGTCTTCTGGGGTTGGTGGGAAATCAGCGGTTAAAATTAGGTTCTTTTTTTCTTCATCAAGCAAGGTTATGCCAACGTGGAGTGCATTGCTTATTTTGGCAATTTCTTTTGCTATATACTGTAAATCGTCTTGCATATTTAGTGTGCTAGAGATCTGTGTAACAATTTTATTTACAAGGGCTAATTCTTTTCTACGTCTTTCTGTTTCTTCAAAAAGGTGCGCGTTTTCTAGGGCTAGCGAGAGTTGTTCTGTTACTTGTTGTACAAGCATCTGTTCTTCGATATCCCACTCACGTTTGGGGGTGTCATCAACGATCTGAAGTGTCCCCCAGCGATCTGTATCCATGCGAAGAGGCAAGCTCATCGTCGCGTAGGTATCGGTTATATCCACCTGTATATCAAGTGAATCGGGTGTTGTTTTTCTGTGCCGTTCCGATGAGAGTGCTACGTCCAATTGGGGTAGTTTTTGTGTAACACCAAGCTTAGGCGCGCGTAGAGGGTGCTTTATTGCTTTTTCTCTTTCTTTGATATTATCAAAGAGTTTATTAAGCCGGTTGTCTATTTGATTCTTTGACATATTCAATTAGCTCCTGTGCCAAAATACGATATTGTTCGGCTCCGCGGGTATTGGATTTGTACTCGGTGATTGGCAAGCCAAGAATGGGGCTTTCGCGTAGTTTTGTATCTATTTCGATAATGCTTTTGAAGAGACCTTCGCCGAAGGTGTTTTCTAGCTGGGCTTGAATGGTGCGGTGTGATTTATTGCGACGGTCGAGCATGGTAATTAGGATGCGGTAGGCTAAGGGGGAGTTGTTGCTATCACGCACTTTTCGGACAAGTGACATCATATTTCGTAGGGCGTAGGCTGAGAAATATTCTGCTTGCGTGGGGATGATGAGTAGGTTGGACGCGTTTAGCGCGTTTAGTGTGACTGCGCCAAGTGCGGGGGGGCAATCGATGAGCACAAAATCGTATTTCATTGGTTGGGATGCAAAAATGGCGTCTGTGAGGCGTGTGGCATAATTTAGATGAATGGGTAAGAGTTGTTCGGCGCGTTCCATTTTTTTGCTGGATGGCACAATTTCTAGGTGGTTGATATTGGTTTTTTGCCAGACATTTTCTAGGGGGACGTTTTCAAGCAAAATATCACTTGAGGTTAACGCCGCCCCCCCCGGCTCGAAACCTACTGCTAGGGTTAGATTGGCTTGCGCGTCTAAATCTACTAGGAGGACTTGGTATCCTTTTTCTGCTAGGGCGGCACCAAGGGATAGGGTGGTGGTGGTTTTTGCTACGCCACCTTTTTCGTTCGAAATTGCGATTGTATAAGTCATTTCTCGCCTCGCTTTTTATTTGGGCTTGCTACCGTTGATTGGGCGGTTTTTGTGTGTTGTCATTTTTGCTAATTTTGCTTTGTTTCTGTGGTTCTTAGGAATGAGAATTAAATAACTTATACATTTGAAGCATACTTCACTCAAATTTCGCCTCATTAATGGGTAATTTATTTCTTCCTAAGTCCTTAGCTCTACTTTTGTTACGCCTAAAGCCTCTTTAAGTTCTGCTAGGGCTATGTCTATCATGGCTTGAGGTGTATTCTCTCTACGAATTTTTGTGGTAATTTCTGTAACTTTGCGTTCACGCCCTGCTTTACGAGATTCTTTTACTAAGAGGCGGGCGTTGTCTAATGCTAACCCTGTGCGGGTGGCAATTGCTTCTACTAAGTCTAAGTTGTCACCTTTTAGACCTTCTAAGTTTTCGTTTTTACGAATGTCAAGGTAGCCTATTATTTCATCTCGTACTTTTACAGGGAAAGTAATCATTTCTGCATTGTTTGTGGCTTTGTCTTTTGAGATGATTTCTATTTCTTCATCTATATAACGATAGTTTAGGTGATGTTGAGTAGAGGCAAGTTGCGACCAGGCTTGTTGTGTGTATTGACGGGAAATCTCTTGTGCTTCTTCAAGGGCATTTTTTGTAATTTCTACTTGATGAGCGTTTTCTATGGCAATAGCTATTTGGTTTGCTAAGGTTTCAAAAATTTTGGCATCTTCTTTTGTAAATGCAGATTTCTTTTTGCTTTGTACATCTAAAACACCAATGATGTCATTTCTAACTTTTAGGGCTAATGCCATTTCGGAGTGAGTTTCGGGAAGGTTGGGGTTATCAAAGTAAACGGCAGATTGCCCGACGTCTAAAGCGACGCGGGTTTGTCCATCACCGGCGGTGCGTCCTACAATGCCGACTTGCCCAATTTCAAGTTGGTGTCTGCGGGCTAACATTTTTCTGCCACCGGGGCTGTTGGTGGCTTTTAGTTGAGCAAATTTATTGTTTTTGCTGAGCAAAAAAATACCGACATGGTAAAAATCAAAATCTTCGGAAATTCTTAGGGCGATTTCAGGTAGAAGTGTATCTAAGTTTTGATTGAGTGCGATTCTTTGCGATACTTTTGCAATAGTTTCTAGGCGAGTGGCACGAAGTTTTGATTTTTTTGAGGCTTTTTCTATGGCTTCAACGTGTTCTTCTAATTCTTTTTGTGTTTTTAGAAGTTCTTTGTTGTATAGAGCTATTTTTTCTTCACTTTTCTTTGTTGTGCCGATGGTTTTCTCGAGGTTATTAACTGTAAGAATAATGATTGCAGTGACGAGAAGAATAACTGTAGATATTGCTAGTGCCGCGGCTGTTGCGTTATCTTCTATAGGATAGATGATTCCTTGTGCTTCGGCGTAATATAAGACCCAAAGTGATGTTATGCTCATTGCCGTTAGCATCAGGGCTTTTTGTGTACCACTTAATAAGCGAGCTAAAAAGATAAGGATAATATAAGTATATATGCCAATATCTTGAAAGCCGTTACCAATCCAAGCCAAATAGGTCATGATTGACCAGACTATTGTTATGTAAAGAAATGAGGTTAAGGTAACTTTTCCTGAATATAATAAAAAGCGTAATCCTATAAAAATGATTAAAAGTATACCGAATATGAGTGTAACTTCTGGGGCGAAGGAGCCACTTGGGATTAAAAAAATTAATGCAATTGTGCTGATATTGAGAAGTGCATTTATATATTGAGCTGAATTTGTTTTTTCTTTATCATCAAAAATCGGGGGGGCAAGTAAGTTTTTAATTTTTATTAGCATAGCCATTTCCTTATTTTTCTTCAGCTAGAATTTCTGCATTTTGCGATTCGTTTAGACGAAAAGCAATTTCTGGGCTATCTAAGATATTGGCTAATTCTTTAAGGGTGGTTTGAATAATTGTCTCCATACGCATTGATGTGCCAATTTTATTGGAGACTTCACCAATTAGTTGTTCTTTTGTTGCACGGCGTTGGCTATCATTGAGTAAGCGTGCATTTTCTAAAGCTAGTGCGGCTCTGTTGGTAACAGATTCTATTAGTGCTTTGTTTTCTGCGTTAAGTGCAACTTCGCCTTGTTGAATTTTCAAAAGCCCTATTTCTGCACCATGCACGTTTACGGGGACTGAGAGTGTATTTTCTTCATCATCAGAAAATACGCTTGCCTGCTGAATGGGGTGTACGCTTTCGTTATAATAGCTATATCCATGCTGTGGTTGGGTGTTGGCAAGTTCGTTCCATGCTTGTTGCGTATATTGTTTGGATATTGCACGTGCTTCTTCTAGTGCGGCTTGCGTTATTTCTGCTTGGCGAGCGTTTTCTATTGCGATAGAGACTTGGTTGCCTAAAGCTCTGAAAATTTCAAGATCGTTTTCAGAGAAAGCACCTTCTTCTTCGCTTTGCACATCTAAGACTCCGATAATTTTTGAGCCTATTTCTAAAGGAAGTGCCATTTCTGAGCGGGTGTTGGGGAGGTCGGGGTTGTTGAAGTAAGCGGCATCCTGCCCAACGTCAAGGGCGATGCGGGCGGTTCCATCGTAGGCAACACGTCCAACGATACCGCTGTGTCCCACTTCCAGTTGATGTTGACGGGCTAACATCCGTTTTCCACCTTCGCTATTTGCCGCTTTTAGTTGAGCAAATTTAGTATCTTTACTTAGGAGGAATATTCCAACGTGGTAAAAGTAAAAGTATTTGCTAATTAATGAGACAATTTTTGGCAAGAGTGTTTCCATATTTTGCACTAAGGCGATTGCTTTAGATGTTTCTGCTATAGCCAATAGTTGAATGGATTGCGTATTTAGCTCTGCTGTGCGCATATTGACACGTTCTTCTAATTCGTTTTGTAATGTTAAGAGTTCTTTATTACGTAAAAGAACTTCTTTTTCGCTTTTTTTTGTGAGAGATAAGGCATTATTTGTATTTTTTGTTGTAAGATAAATAACTACTGCTATGAGAATAAAGATGACTGATAAATCGCGAGCGAGATTGCCTATAGTGTCTAGGCTGGGGGTGATGGTGCCATTTTTCTCGGCGTAAACAAGCCCCCAGAGCATAAGGATACTAGAAATTGTAAAGAAAATAAAAATACGCGGGTTACTTAATAAGCTGGTTAAAAATATCAAAAGGATATACACAATAAGTGAAGCATTGCGAATACCGTCACCATGCCACGCCATATAGGTCATGGCAATCCATGCTAAAGAAATTAAAAGAATAGTCGCTAGTTGCACCCTACCTGTTCGCATTAGCACTTGCATAACTATCGCGGTTAGAAATACGAAAATAAGTATGTTTCTAGAGGCAGGCTTGTCTTCAACTAAAATTAATAAGCCAACTAAAAAAATAGTTGTATAAAGAATGGCATTAAGATATTGCGCCGCACGCATTTTCTCTTCATCTTCATAGATGGGAGGAGCAAGTATCTTTTTTATTGAATTAAGCATGGCTTGTATTCCTATTTTTCTTCAGGAGAAAGTAGTTCAAAACTTACCTTGGGACTTCCTAGTGCTTGTCCTAATTCTTTTACTGTGGTTTGTAAAATGGCATCTATTTGAGAAGAATTGCCTATTTTTGCTGAAATATCAGAAAGAATTGCCTCGCGTTGGGCTTTTCGCTGTGTTTCATCAAAATGCCTTGCACTGTCGAGAGCTACGCTGAGGTGCTCAGAGATTGCGGCGGTTATTTCAAGTTCTTCTGGTGTCCATGGTTTTTCATTTTCACCTTTGCGAATTTTGATACCACCTAGTATATACCCGCGGTTTTTGATGGGGATGATGGCTGTGCGTTTGTCATCTTCTAAGATTTTTCCTTCTTCTGTTATTTGTGCAAGGTTATTGTTTTTCTCCGATGCGCTAATTGGATGGGGTTTTCCTTTCTCATCAACAATAAATCTTGAAATGGTTTGGCTTTCTGTTAGTTCGCGCCATGTTTTTTGGCTAAACTCACCGTAGGCTTTGCGCTCGGCTTTTAGTGCATCTTCTGATTTGGCGAGCAGTTCTGCGTTGTCAAGTGCTACTGCAACTTGGTCTACCATTGTTTGCAGAGGAATGATATTGCTTTTGTCAAATGCAGATTTCTCGGTGCTTTGGACTGTTAGTGCGCCAAGCACGCGTCCCCGAGACCGAAGTGGTAAGGCACTTTCAGAGTGGGTTTTTGGTAAATCGGGGTTTTTAAATTGAACAGCGTCTTCACCAATATCCAATGCTATGCGGGCTTGTTTATTTTCAATACACCAACCGATCATTCCTTCGCCGATTTTAATTTTATGTTCTTTATCTAGCATTTTTTGCCCAGCTTTGCCGGTCGCAGCTTTGAGTACAGCTTGTTCATTTTCTTCATCAACTAGGAATAAACCCACATAATAGAAATTGAAGCGTTCCTTGATTATCTCTACAACTTCTTGGATGAGTGTATTTGTATCCAGCATTTCGGATGCCGCTTGTGCTACCTTAGATGATGCTTCTAAATATGCGGTGCGTTGTTCTAGGGTTTGTGTGCGTTCTTCAATACGATGCTCTAGGGTGTTGATGGTTTTGTTTAGGCGTGAGACGAGATCATTAAATGTGCGGGCTAGGGCACCGATCTCATCATCTGCTTCAATGGTTGCGCGGGCTTCTAGGTTACCTTTTGTAAATTCTTGTGCTGTGTTTTCCAACCGAATAAGGGGAGCTACCAAGATATTTGCCAAGCCAAAACTGGTAAAGACGGCTAAAATAATTAGGGCTAAAGATGAGATAACCATCCTACGAATTTGTTGTTGTACAGGGGCTAAAAAAATATCATTAGGTTGTGCAGATAGGATAAGCCAGGGGACAGTATTGAGTTGTGTTACCGCGCCAGAAACAGACTTGTCTGATTCTGTTTCATCGCTTGTGAAGTAGGGTGTCGTGACGAAATTAGTTAATCCTTCTTCTATTTTTGTGAAATTATGCGATATTTCATTATCTTTTCGATATGCGGGAACAAGAAAGTTCTCTTTAAGGCTTTTAATTTCATCTGCGCTGGGGGAATAGATTGTTTTTCCAATTAATTGAGGGCTTAAAGCATGGGCAAGAATAATATGGTTGCTGTCGAATAAGACTGAGAAAGAGCCTGCACCAGCAATGCTTTTTTCATTGACAATCATCTCTTGTAATGCCGAGGCACTATATTTGGCACGCAGAACGCCTAAGATACTGCCCATATCGTTATGAATGGGGGCACTGAAGAATAGGACACTTTCGTCTTCGTCTGGAAGGTATAGCACGGGTGAAATATAGCCTTTGCTAGAGTCAATTGGGCGTTGAAAATAATCTTGTTGGGATTCATCTTGACCAATTTGGGTTTTATTTGAATCTATGATATTAATGCCGTTCACATCAAGAATTGCAAAAGAAAGAATATCGGTACTATTGCCACTTAAAGAAAAGAGAAGGTTTTGAACTTGGCTCTCTGTTGATGAATTTTTTCTTTCTTCTGGTGAGAGTAATAAATAGGAACTGATGTTTAAATATGTAGAAGTTGTTTCTACAAAGTTAAGATTGTATTTCAAAAAATTATCAATGTTTTTTGCAGAGAGTGATGCATTGGCGAGTAATTTCTCCTGTGCATTAGCGGTTATGGTATTGCGCATATTTAGACTAATAAAAGTAAAGGTAACGAGAACGATAGAGCTACTTAGGAAAAGAAAAGCGACAGCTAGTTTTGTACGTAGGGTATAAGAAGGATATTGTCTAAAAATGAGAACAAAAAAAACAAGAACGAAAAAACCTATGATATACGGTGATGCATCGTTATAAGCTACTAGGGGAGTGCGTTCAAATGGTTCTACAAGATAGAGAAATAGAAGATAGAAAACAACAGCCGCATTTCCGTACATGGCTTTTTTTGTTTCTGTAGAACTTAGGGTCATACTGGCTACACCAAAGGTAACGATACCACTTAGTATAGCGAGCATAATATCTAAACCACTCGTTACGAGAGTTGTGATTAGCATAACCACATTGGTTGCGATAATCATTAGAATAACGGCTCTTTTGCCTTGTCCTTTACGAACAAGAAATGCAGAGAGTATGTAAATACCAGAGAGAATAGCTAATTGGACATTGGCATGGAAAAAGGTTATCGGTATTTCTGTAAGTGGTGAAAAATAATATAACGACGCAAAGGCAAGAATAATAGACATTGCTACAGCAACGAAAAAAGCATTTTTCTCTTGTTGAGGAGAAAATTGATGGGGGTGAGATGTGTTTTCTATCATAAGTATTCTCTTATTTGGAGAAATTAGGACATTATCTTAATATCTTGGGGAAAAAACTTCCGAAGTTTAGTGCCTGAGTAGTTACCTTCTCTTTTTATTCTGCATCTATCCAGACTTCTGTTTCAGCATTCCCAAGAATTTTATGCAATTCGATTGCGGCAGCTTCAAGGACTTTTTCAATATCTAAGCTCTCGCGGATGCGGGCAGAGCTTTCGCTAATAATATGTTCACGTGCGCCACGCCGCCGGCTATCTTCAAAAAGTCGGGCACTTTCTAGTGAAATGCTAAGGTGTTCGGACAGTGTCTCGGCTAGGGCTATTTCTTCTGTTGTCCAGATGCCGTGCTTAGGATCTTTTTTGATTTGAATGTTACCAAGCACTTTCCCATGACTTTTAATAGGGAGTAAAGCAGTCCCGTCTTCTTTGACTAATACACTTTCGAGGGACGTGTTTTTTTCATTTGCGATGCTGTAAGTTTCTCCATCTGTGTTGATTCCATAGGCGGGGATGGCGCCAGATTTTATTAGTTTCTTCCATGCGCTATAGCTCAACTCTCCATAGGCTAGGTGTTCAGATTCTAGAGCGGCTTCACTTTGTGCAAGCAGTTCTGCGTTATCAAAGGCGATGCCAATTTGGTCTGCCATTGTTTGTAGGGTGGTAATAATTTCTGATGAAAAGGCATTTTTTTCTTTACTTTGCACGGTAATAACGCCCAAAATACGTCCACGAGAGCGAAGAGGAATAATTGCTTCAGATTGTGTTTTGGGTAGATAGGGGTTTTGGAACTCAACAACATCTGTTCCTACTCCTGTAGCAATGTGTGCTTTATTTTCTTTGATTGTGCTCGCTATTATGCCGTCTTCAAGGGGATATTTATGCTTTTGTCTGAGCATTATTTTTCCTGCATCACCAGATCCAGCCTTTAGCATTATCCATGTATTGTCGCTATTTATAAGAAAAAGCCCGACATAATAAAGATTAAAATTCTCTTTAACTAATTCTACAATTTCTTTTGATAGTTTGTCTGTATCGGTAAAACTTGCTGCGACTTGGCTTATTTCAGCGGCACCTTTGAGATAGGAAGACTGGGTTTCTAGTTTGCGTGTGTTTTTATCTAGTTCTTCAACTTGTTCTTCTAACTTATTGCTTAAGTTTTTAAGCCTGATATTGGTTTCCGTTGCGTCTTTGAGGCGTTCTTTTTTTGTATTTTCTTGGAAGACAGAGGCTATAATTAATCCGATGCCTAAAAATAAAAGAGAAAGTATATCTCTGATATAGTCTCCGCCAGTTGTGGGAATCAAGATGAGTGAAATGGCGATTATGTCAACCAGAATTAAGGCGATGAGACTAGAGGATGTAAATAAAATACTACCAATAATAAAGGCGAGTGGGAAATTTGCGAAAAGTGTTGATGTAACGTCAGTGACCCCTCGCATTAAAGAGCTTAGGGTGACTAGCGATATGGTGCCAACAAGAATGATGCTTCCCCAAGTATAATGACGGCTTCGGCTAGCAAGATAAGCAAATATAAATACAACTGTAGACGTAAGAATAATCAGGAGAGTTGATAAATCGCCTTGACTAGCAAAAACAGAAACAATCCCCATCAATGTCCAGATAACCGCCACAATAGAAAGAATGGCAGAAAAGCGCGCTTTGCGTTGCGCTCCAATTCTTTGAATAGAAGGATGTGGGCGAATCAGCTTTTCAAAGAAGGTTGTTTTATCTTGCGTTATTTCTTCTGAATTAGTCATTTTTCTTCTCTGTATCTAACCATATTTTTGTTTCAGCACTACCAAGTGCTTTGTGTAATTCTCTAGTAGCGGCTTTTAGTACACTTTCTATATTGAGTGTTTCTCGCATTTTGGCAGATGCCGCACCGATAACACGCTCACGTGCTACGCGGCGTTGACTTTGGTCAAAGAGTCGTGCGCTTTCGAGTGAGATGCTAACTTGTTCGGCTAAGGTTTTTGCTAATGCCAACTCTTCTTTTGTCCAGTGGCCTTTTTCTTTTTCTTTGCGTAGCTTTACACCACCTAAGACATGTCCGTGAATCTTTATGGGGAGTGTTACGGTTAGCTCATCATCTTGGATGGTTGTTTTACTTTGATGCGTTGATGCACTTTCTGTTTTTTCAAGCGGATAAACGCTGTTCGGGGCATCAGAGAGATAGTGAGGGATATTCGTTTGGTGGAGCAAGGCAGTCCAATCTTCTTGGCTTAATTGCCCGTAGGCTTTGCGTTCTGCTTTGAGAGCCACTTCACTTTTGGTAAAGAGTTCTGCGTTATCAAGGGCAATTGCGATTTGGTCTGCCATTGTTTGTAATGTGGCGATGATTTCTGGTGTAAAGGCTGATTCTTCACTGCTCTGAATTGTCAGTGCGCCAAGCACGCGTCCCCGAGAGCGAAGCGGGAGTGCACCTTCGGAGCGGGTTTCTGGTAAAGTTGGGTTGTCGAAGCGAGTTGCGTCCTCGCCTACGTCTAGGGCTATCCGAGATTGGGCATTTTCTATGCTCCAGCCGATCATACCTTCGCCAATTTTGAGTTTGTGCTTGCGTGCTAACATTATTTTTCCTGCTTCACCTGTACCAGCTTCTAAGTTTGCCCATTTGTTTTTGTTGTCGACAAGGAAAAGCCCAACATAATATAGGTTGAAGCGTGCTTTGATTAACCCTACGACTTCTTCTATTAGTTTGGTGGTATTTGTTATAGAGGCAATTCTTTGGCTAACCTCTACAGAGCTTTCGAGGTATGTGGCTTGAGCTTCAAGTTTTTGGGTGCGTTCAGCAATAATGTCATCTTGGTTTTTTAGGGTCGTGTCAAGATCTTTAGCTAGGGTATTTAGTGTGGATCCAAGCTTTCCTAGTTCATCTGGTGGGAGATTTTCAACACGAGCAGAGAGATTTCCTGCGATTTGCTTTTCTGCAATTGCAGTGAGATTTTGGACAGGACGTAATACTACATAAGTGATTGCACCGCTTAAAATAATTAGGCCAATAAATGCTAATAGGGCGGCGGGGATTAAAACAGCGCGTCTACTCTGGTTGATTGTCTCTAACGTTTTTGCTCGGGGCTGGATGATTTCTACAATGCCAATCACTCGTCCTTCGTAAGCCAACATGGGAGCAATAAGTACAGCGTATTCTTCGTTTTCAAGAGAGATAAATACTATTTCTGGTATTTGTGTTTCTAAAACACGGTTATATACATCGGGAGAAATAGAAAGCGAAATTAAATCTTCATTCGAGCTGGCATAATGAGAAAGTTCTGCTGTAGGTGTTTCGTAGTCAAAATAATGTTTTAATCCTGAAATTTGTGCAGCTTCGTAAGTTATCCATAGGTTATAGTCTGCTGTGGTACGCGCTGCCAAATTATCTACAAAGGTTTGATCGTAATCTAAGCCTACTTCAATCATGCCTATGAACTCGCCATCTCTCCAGAGTGGTGAAATGCTACGCACGCCTATACGATCGGTACCAACTTCTACCCCAGCTACAGTTTCTTGTGTTTCTAAAGCGGTGGCGGCGGTATAACGGTAAGTAATATCATCGCCAAATCTGTTTTTATTATGAACACGAAGAAAAACTGTGCCATCAGGATTTTCAATATAGAGATGCCGGATATTATTTTCCTCTTTTAGCGTTTCAAAAATCGGAGAGAGGAGTGCGTATAAAGCAGTTCTGTCTTTAGCAAGATATAAGTCTTTGATATCGTCTCTGTCGGCATAACTTAAAGAAAGAGCGGATGATGCAAGAGCTTGACTATCTGTATAGTTGTTATAGGATTCGTAAAGAAATTCGAGATGCTTTATTTCTGCTGTTTCACTGAGTTCTCTGGAAATACGTAAATTTATACCAGTTTGGAAGAAAACAACGATACTAATTACTATAAATATGATGGAAAGTAGCTTCGGTCTGATGTGTCTATACCACACTTGCCATAGAAGCAAAACAAAGAAGGCTAAGCCCATTATGCCAATAATGAAAGGGGCAAAACGCTCAAGCCCGCTTGTTCCTAATTGGAAGGGTGGGTTCAGTACATCTGCTAGTACGGAAATTGTTATGGCAGTGCTTCCCACCCATATAGCCAAAGAGCGAGTTTTTTGTGGAAGTATCCAGCGATAGAAAAAGAAGGAAGTAAGGAGAATATGTACAGAAGCAATGAGAGAAAAATCTTGGAGGATAATTGAGGTTATTGTGGGAGGCAGGATATTGATGAGATACATCAATGCAGTACCAAATATATAGCGTCCTTGACGAATTAAAGCGATGCCTATAAAGCCTGAAATCCAAGCAAAGCCAGTTATGATCATTAATAGAGAATCTGTCCAATAAAAATAACCTTGTTGAATAACTATATAGATAGAAAAACCAAAGAATATCAAATAGACAATGCTACCGACAAGCCCTGTCCAAATTCCAAGGCGGGGATTTTTTTCTTCTTGAGAAGGAGGAGGTGATGCTAAATTATCGTTCATTCTTTTTCCTCCGTGCTTTGTCTTTCGTTGGCGTTTAGCCAAACCTCTGCCTCTGAAATTTTTAAGGCATTGCGAAGTTCTTGGGCGGCTATCTTTAAAACCCCTTCAATTTCAAGTGTTTCTCTCAGGCGGGTTGCTGTTTGCCCGATAATATGCTCTCGCGCTACGCGGCGTTGACTTTGGTCAAAGAGCCGTGCGCTTTCGAGTGCTACACTAATTTCTTCTGAGAGTGTTTCTGCTAGTTCGAGCTGCGATTTTGTCCAGACACCGCGTTTGGGGGATTTGTGTAATTTTATGCCGCCAAGAATGGTGCCGCGCATTTTTATGGGGACGATAGCTGTATAGCCATTATCTTCTAAAATAAGATGCTCTTGTGGGGTTTCATTTATAATAGCTTCTTTTGATATATGCACTTTATCTAAGGAATCAGCAGTATATTTAGGCAGTTTTTTGTTTTGCAATAAGGTGACCCAATCTTCTTGGCGTAATTGCCCGTAGGCTTTTCGTTCAGCTTCTAAGGCAAGTTCGCTTTTTTCAAACAGCATGGCATTATCTAATGCTATTGCAACTTGGTCTGTCATTATCTGGAGCGTGGTAATAATTTCATTGGTAAAAGCTACGGGTTGGGTACTCTGTATGGTGAGGGCACCCAAGACGCGCCCACGCGAGCGAAGCGGAATTGCTCCTTCGGAGCGGGTTTTTGGCAAATAAGGATTTTCAAAATGGACGGCATCCTCGCCTACATCCAAAGCAATTCGAGATTGTGCGTTTTCAATAGACCAGCCAATCATCCCTGATCCAATTTTAAGGCGATGTTTTGCCTTAAGCATTTCTTTGCCCGCTTCTCCCGTTCCAGATTTTAAGATTGCCCATTTATTTGTCTCATCCACAAGAAAGAGACCCACATAATATAAATTGAACTTCTCTTGAATAAGTTGCACAATTTTTGAAATTAATATATTGGTATCTGTAACTGAAGCAATGCTTCGGCTAATCTCAGCAGAGGTTTCTAAATATGAAGCTCGTTCCGCCAATGCCGATGCTCTTTGTTCTAGCTCTATTTCTAGCCCAAGATTTTTTTGGGCTAGCTCGGTTTCATGCTGGGCGTTTTTGAGTGCTTCATTTAATTTTTTTATAGCAAGGTTTAAAACAATAGCCGCTAATAAAGATGCCGCGGCAAAAATAATTGCAGGTTGTGCGCTGGGGGTATAGGTAGGAGCGGGGAGTTTTCCCGTGTTTTCTGCCCAAAGTAGAGCAAAAACAATCAAGGTATTGAGCGTGCTTGTAACATACATAGCATTGCGGCTAATAATTACGCCGCTAATAATGCTTAGAAGAATGTAAAAAGAAAGAGAAGAAACCCTAATTGTTCCTCCCGCAGCAATCGCTGCGGTCAAGATGATTGTGACGATTGTTATGAGCGAGTATGTGGCTGGTTTTAGATAGCCCAATTTCAAAATAATATGTATAAAAAAGAATAAAAAGAAAAGAATAACAACAGGAATGACCATTGCCATTATTGCGTTGCCAATTATGAAAGCTATAAGAATAAGAAGAATCAACAAATAACCATTTACCAAAATGGTATTAAGCAATTCTGCTGAACGAGTTTTTTCTTCATCATCTTCAAATATAGGCGCAGAAAAGAAGTTTTTGATTGAATTAAGCATTGTTTTCTTTCTCCTCGCCCTCATAATTTTCATAAAGCCAAATTTCGCTTTTATCTATATCTAAATTCCTTCTCAACTCTTGTACGGCTGTTTTTAATACTTTTTCGATATCCAAGTTTTCTCGTACTCGGCTTGAAGTTTTGGCAATAATTTCTTCTCTTTTAGCGCGCTCTTGCGCCTCTTGATAAAGCCGTGCACTATCTATAGCGGTTTCTAAACGAGAAGCTAAAATACTTAATAACTCTTTCTCTGCGGCAGTCCAAACCCTGTTTTTAGCTTTACGGGCATCAATATGCCCAATAATTTTGCCGCGCACTTTAATAGGGACTGCCTCAGTTTCGGCTTTTTCTTCTTGTGGCGTATAGGTCTCTGAAGGCATATGGCTTAAGCCTGCGGAATCTCGTCTATAACTTCCATACGATTGTTCTGCAATAAATTCTCGCCAAGCTCTTTGAGCAATTTCGCCATAAGCGCGGCGTTCGGTCTCTAAAGCACTTTCTTTTTGAGCCAATAAAATGGCATTTTCAAGCAAAACGGCAATATGGTTGGCAAGCATTTGCAAAACAGAAATTCGTTCTGCGCCAAAAGCCTGTAAGTCATTGCTTTCTAAGAAAAGAGCACCGATTGTTTTTTCTTGTCCCTGCATAGGGATTGCGAGATAAACCTGATTTTCATCGTCTGGATTAAGATTTGTTTCTGCGTATGCTTTTTTGTCGGAGATAGCTCTGTTGAGCAATTGATTTTCTTTGGACGAGAGCGATTCACGCGTGTTTTGGGCTTGGGATGCCCTTTTTTGACGGGATGCCTGATAAAGGGCATCTTCTGCATCAAAAAGAAAGACAGACGACATGCTCAGCCGTAGCGTATTATTAAAGAGCACAGGCACACGATCAATAATCGTATCGTAATCGGTAAAGATTGCTAATTCTTGGCTGATACTTGCAAATGCTTCTAAGGTTTTGGAGCGTTTTTCAGCTATATCGTGTTGTTCTTTGAGGGTGATGTTTTGTCGCTCTGCTGTTTCCATCAGACTAAAATTATGTTCAATTGCTTTATTTAGACTGCTCAAAAGATTAGATGTTGTCAAAGTGATAATAACAGCAACAATAGCTGCCGATATAGCCGTGCCTACCCAAAGAGTGTTCGCAATAGGACTAAAGGTAGGTGATGGAATAATGTGGGCGTTAAAAAGATACGCTACTAAAGCCCATATTAGTAGAAAAGCAACGCTAAAAATGATACCAGCTCTTCGCCCTACAAAAACGGTTGCTAAAAATATAGCCAGAAAAAACCAAGCTCTAGAGTCCCCAGCTGTAGAAAAATCTAAAGCAGATTGAATACCAACAATAAAAATAATTATGGCTAGTATTGTGGCTCGCACTTTAGGAGAGA
Organism: uncultured Anaerolineaceae bacterium; assembly: GCA_964488755.1. Taxonomy (GTDB): domain Bacteria; phylum Chloroflexota; class Anaerolineae; order Anaerolineales; family Villigracilaceae; genus Desulfolinea. The sequence goes on from CAZAWS010000001.1 coordinate 21,350, forward strand.
GGCGTGGGTAGTAAGCGGCAAAGAGAAGAGATACAAGAATTACTGTGTATCCTACAAGTGTAAGTATGTCTAAAGACGCGTAGTTAGCCGCCCAATTAGCAATATAGGCAATGACCGCGGCTATGCTGATAATCCTGGTTAAGAAATTGATGTTTTTTTCTCGCCAAGCTTGCAAGGTATTTGTGTTTTTGGGGGGACGGGATGTTGAGAAATTTGTCATTTTCTTTTCTCCTCATCACGCTCATCAGCATTTAGATGGATAGAAAGTTCTTCTAAATCAAGCAATTTATAAAGTTCCTCTGTTGCTAAGCGAATTACTGATTCTACATTCATGGTTTCTCTCATTCGGTTAGAAATTTCGCCGACAACACGTTCGCGGTCTGCTTGTTTCTTTGTTTCATCAAAAAGGCGTGCGCTATCCATGGCTCTGCTTATTTCGGCTGTTAGCTTTCTTGCTAAGCTTAGGTCTTTTTGATTCCACTTAAGATCATGTTCTGATTTCGAGAGTTGAATGGCACCTACAGATTCTCCGCGTACCATAATGGGGATGTTGGCAACGAGATCGTTTTCATTGAGCAATACTTGGTTTTCTTGCATCGCCTGCTCAAGTTTTTGGTCAGCCTCTGTTACAAGTGGATAGATACTGCCATCGGCACTACTTCTGTAACCATAATTGGTTGATTGGTGAATAAGTTCTTTCCAGCCAAGTTGGCTTTGTTCTCCATAAGCACGCTGGGCTGTTGCGAGGGCTTTTTGGGATTCATCGAAGAGACGGGCATTTTCGATGGCTATTGCTATTTGATCGGCTAAAACTTGCAAAGAGACAATATCTGCTTCGTTAAAGGCTTCACTTTCTATGCTTTGAATATCGAGCGCACCAAAAATTTTGCCACCTGCGGTGAGTGGGAGTGCCATTTCGGAGCGGGTGTCGGGGAGCAGGGGGTTGTTGAAGTAAGCGGCATCATGCCCAACGTCAAGGGCGATGCGGGCTTCTCCTGTCGCAGTGACGTAGCCGACAATCCCTTCTGCGCCTACTTCTAATTTATGCGCGCGGGCTAACATTCTACGTCCACCTTTGCTATTTGCGGCTTTGAGGATGGCGTATTTTCCGTAGGAATCAACGAGAAAGATGCCAGCATGATAGAAACCAAATTCCGCGCTAATTAGGTTGGTGGTTTGTGCAAGTAGTTCGTCTAGGTTACGTAAAGATGCGGCTGCTTTGCCAACTTCAACTGCGGCACGAAGTTGGCGGGTATTTCGCTCTAAGGCTTGGGTGCGTTCGGCGATGCGAGTTTCTAATGTGGTTACGAGGGTGTCTATTTGGTCTGCCATACTGTTGAAGGCGTAACCAAGTATACCTATTTCATCTTCTGTACCAATATCAGCACGAGCGTCTAGGTTTCCCTGTGCTACTTGATTGGCGGTGTCTGTGAGGCGTACAAGTGGGGAGATGAGGTATTGACTTCCATAATAAGCCGAAACTGCCGCGGCGATGGCGATAAGAACGGCTAAGAATATATTTATATTACTTTGTTGGGAGATATAGGCGTTGTAATTGTCGAGGTCTTGAGATACAACTACGATCCAAGAGAGGGATTCTTCTTCAACATCGGCAGTTGCTATTATGTCTAGGGGAGTATTGGAGTGAACTTCTCGCGGGAAGGCTTGGGCTTCAAAAACGGGGTCGGTGTGGCGGTTGCGCAAGTGCTCGTCAAAATTGGGGACATCTAATGAAAGCTGGGCAGTGCTTCCAACGGGAAGGATATGGGCTATTTGTAGGGGAGTGATTACATTTGTAGTTAAGGGCGTTATAGATGTCAAGTTTAGGTCTATATCTTGGCTATTTGCGGCAATGATATAAACAGATGCAGGGTCTTCGGGGTCTATAGCTTGTTTGCTGACATTTTGCTCTGCAAGCAATGCCGCAAAAACGGTTTTATTGCCGCTCCCCTCTATTTCTATATAGTTGTTAATATATTTTTCTATGGCAGATATACTATATTTTGCACGAAGAACACCTATTGCTTCACCTGTAGTTTTGTGGAAAATAGGTGCGCTAAAATAGATAAAAAGATTATTGGTGCTGTCTCTGCTGATATCCGAAACAAAGGGTGCTCCGGTTTCTATGGCTTGTACAAAATAATCTGTGTCACCTTCATTGTTGCCACGATTTTCTAAAAATGTATCTAGCACATTTTTGCCGGATATATCTAAAATTGCGTAGGAGTTAATATTCGCAATATCTTTTCGCCTTATTGAGCGAAGGCTGTCTAGCGTGTTATTCTCTAATTCGCTGTGTTCAAGATCTCGAACACCTTCAAGGGATGATAGATATTCAGAAAAAAGTGGATTTTGACCGTCTGCGTTGATTATGGTTTTTGTAGATTGAAGAAAGACGTTTATATCATCTGCGAGAAAAGTGGCTTTTATGCGCATTTCATCATCTAAGCGGGGGCTTAAAGTTGCTTTTAAAGATCTAGTTCCAGCTACACTTAGAAGAACGCTGGGAAGAACAACAAAGAAAATGATTACAATTGTGATTTTAGGTGAAATCAGTAGATATTGTCTCTGTAAATAGAGCGCAACTAGATAAATGAACGCAACAGCGATTACCAATACTGTGGTTGCCCTTACCAATAGTTCTGCATTTTCAGCTAACTGACGATAAATAGCTAGAGATGATGAGGCGGCAAGGATGTCGAAAACAAGATAAAAAGAGCTAAGAAGAAGCCCTAAGATTAATGTGCGATTAAAGTATTTCGCTTCTAAAGTTAGCAAACCGATTAGTGGGACGGCAGTAATTGCTAGAAAACCAAGAAGTATACTTAAGCCAGCTGTGAATGCATTGCGAAACGCTAAAGTGATAGCAAAGGAAATTAGCAGAATCACAATCCCTTTTCTTTTTTCTCCATTTCGTATGACGATCGCACTGACGATAGTCATAATAAAGAAAAGAAAAACAACAATGGTGTCGGCAAAGGAAATCAACGCTTGCGTTTCCAGACTTATACGAAGAGAAACAATGAAGCTGATCAATGAAGCGACAGTAAATAATATAGCCGTAGCAAAGGCATTACGCGTTTGTCTGCTAATCGTCATATCTTCTGGTGTTTGTTGTTTATAATTTTTCTCGCTCATGGGCGTTTCCAGTGCCTAATTTTCTTTAGGTGTATTTAATCGTACTTCTACTTTTTTTAGGTCAAAAGTATTTTTCATTTCTTTGATGGCAGTTTTTAGAACCATATCCATATCTAGTGTCTCGCGCAATTTATTTGAGAATTCAGAGACAATTTGGTCTCTATTGGCTTGTTCCCGTGTTTCATCTACGAGCCTAGTATTTTCTATTGCCAGCCCTACCTGATTGGCAACTTCTGAAATAAGTTCTTTCTCTTTTCCACTCCATTTTTTTATTTTTCTTTTTAATGCGATTTTACCAATTGCTTGCTTTCGGAGTGAAATTGAGATATTGGCTTCTTCATCATTTTTTTCTATATTCAAACCGTCTCGATTTTTAGCTTGTTTAATACTAAGGGGTGTATACCGAAAGCGGTGAGATTGTCGCTCTAAATGTGCTTTCCAGCGCAGTTGAGATTGCTTTCCTGTAAGTGTTTCTAGCTGAGAGATATTTTCTTGGGCATTTTCAATGAGCTGTGCGTTTTGAATAGCTAAGGCAATTTGATTAGCAAGTGTTTGAAAAATCTCAATATCCTGTTGGCTAAATGCCCGTGTTTCAATTGACTGGATATCAAGAACGCCGATAACATGCTCTTGAGAAAGAAGCGGGAGCACCATCTCTGAGTGTGTTTCTGGTAAATCGGGATTGTTGAAGAATGTGGCATCTTCACCTACATCCAGTGCGATATGAGGACGTTTCTCTGCCGCGGCAACTCCAACAATGCCTTCGCTCCCGACCCGAAGTTGGTGCCCGCGTTTCAGCATTTTTTTACCCCCATCGGATGATGCGGCATGCAAAATAGCATATTCGCTCTTATCATCCAATAGAAAAACGCCCGCGTGATAATAATCAAATTTTTCAGAAATTAAAGAAGTCAAATTATTTAATAGTTCATCTACGTTCTGAAAAACAAGTGCCTGATGAGCCACTTGAGCAATTGTTGTGAGTTGCGATGCGCGGTAATCTAGTGCTTGTGTTCGTTCATCAATGCGTTTTTCAAGATTTTCTTGTAGCTTTCGGAGCCTTTTATTTGCCTCCTTCAGAGAAATTTCATTTTTTTTGGCTTCTTCAATAGATTTTGTTAATAACCTGGTTGTTAGAAAAACAATTGCACCCGTTGTGATACTAAGTACTATAAGAATATTAATATCGGCTGAAAGATTTTTTTCAAAAGATGCGTAATCAACAATAAAAACACCAGTTTGTTGGGCATAACCGACAGCACCTATAGTTATTGAAGTTAGAAGTCCGAAAAGAACTGCGCCATATTCTCCTAAAAAAAGCCCAGCCAAAACAATAGCTGCAGGAAAACCGATAACTACTGGATGATGTATTCCAATTCCATCATACCCAAAAATCATAAAATAGGTCATTGCGAAAAACACAAAAAACGGAATGATAACTCGTGCAGGAAGTAGGTTGCCTCGATATGTAAAGAAAAAAGTACTTATAATCGCTAAGGAAAGAACACCTAAGATTACTTTGTTTGTGTTGGTATGAATTATGCCAGAAGAAATGAAAATGATAATCGCTAAGATAATGGCACTAGAGATTATAAGTATTATCTCGCGAAGATATGTATTATCGGGGCGAGCCTCTTTTCTTTTTTCTTTGGGAGAAGTTTCTTTTATCATGTTATTTTATTAGGATTGTTGGTCTTCAACATTAAGTTCAATAATTGCCTCTGTTGCGCCCAGTGCATTTCCAAGTTCTTTGATTGCAACTTTAAGGATGCCATCAATCGTATTTGATGACCATATTTTGCTGGTAATTTCAGCAATTAGTCTCTCTTGTAGGGCAACTTGTTGACTGTCTTCGAGAAGGCGAGCATTTTCAAGAGCAATTGCGGCTTGTGTGGCAACCGCTTCTATCCAATCGCCATCTTCTGCCGTCCACTCAGCATTTCCCTCAAGCATAATCTCACCGATAACCTGATCTCGTAAAGCTAAGGGAACATTTAGTATTGTGCTTTCCTCGGTAGATTTCTTGCCCGTTGAAAAACTAAGTTCTCCTTGTGTTTCTAGTTTCTCGGACCAAGCGGCAGAAAGTTGAGCTTGCTGGCTAGCGCGAATTTCTCTGAGAGCTTGTTGTGATTCTTGAAATAAACGAGCATTTTCGAGCGCAACAGCCACTTGATGCGCCATGCCTTGTAGTGTCTCTACAACATTCTCTCCAAAAGCGTTTTCCTCTGTAGACTGTGCGTCCAATGCGCCTAAAATGTGTCCGCCAGCAATTAGGGGGAGTGCGATTTCGGAGTGAGTGTGAGGAAGCAAAGGGTTATTAAAGCGAACGGCTTCGCTCCCAACATCGTGTGCAATATGAGCCTCTCTAGAGCTAATCGCAGAGCTGACCATACTTCCTCCGCCAAGTGAGAGGCGATGTTTTTTTGCTTTTAATGCAACACCTGCTTCACCAGTAGCCGCTTTTAACTCCGCCCATGAGCTATCAGGCGATATGATAAAAATAGCCGCATAATAATAGCCTAGGCGCTCAGTGATTAGATTAACGACTTCGTCAATTAATTCATCTGGATCAAGAATTGAACTTATAGCACGTCCGACATCAGAGGTTGCTTTAAGTTGTTCTGTGCGTACTTCTATTTCTGCTTCAAGATGGCTTTGTAAGTCATCAAGGCGAGAAACCATACTGTTAAAGTAAATGGATAATTCCCCGATTTCATCAGGGGCAGTGACGGTTGCTCGCTGTTTCAAATCGCCTTTTTCAATTTGATTAAAGGTTTGTATAAGATCGGCAAGGGGGGTGTACACAGAGCGTGCAAACAAGGCTGAAAGCAAAAAACCGAAGATTATAATTAGTATAGCAACAACCAACGATTGAATTTGCATAGTCTGTAGCACGGCTGGGTCGTTGGTTTCTAATGCTTTGGTTGTCTGGTGATACCCGATGGGGGCAATCAAAAGAATACTGGTTACAATTAAAGCGAAAATAACGCTTTGTAGTTTTATAGATATACCAACGCCTCTCGTTTTGATATGCTTTCTTTTAGTATCGCGGGGGAGCAGTATTTCGTAAGTGGGTTTAAGAAAATTATCGAGGAGGAGCAAAGATAGGGTTGAGCTACCTAATATCGCGGCAGAATTTCCAAGAAGGGTATATATAACTTGGTCTTTGTCTGCACCTAATTGGAATATCTGGAAAAGTGTTTCTGGAATAATAAAAAAGACGACGGTAAGGGAAAGAAGGATGAGACTATAACGCCAAGCAAGAGAGGTGATCTGGTTCCAAATACTAATATCATCGCGCGTTGTTAACGCGGGTTCTTTATTATCCCTCCAATCATTAAGCTTTTTACGCACATTACTATATAAAAAGTAGACAATAAGAAGAGCAAGGAGGTTTGTGAGTAAAAGAGCTACAGCAATAAATTTTATCGTTGCTATCGACTGCGCTGTTGAAAATTCGGCATTGACATGGATAGAGTAACGCGCAGCTACAACCCCAAAGATAGAAAAAATTTGCGTGACGAATATCACAATAATTAGATACCACCCGCCTGTGCGTTGGAGTATTTTGAGATAGGGGGAGTTCTTTTCTGAAGAATTATTCATATCGGCTCTTGTTTTCTTGGTTCTTCATCACGGCCATTTTGACCTCAGTGTGCTCTGCCCCAGTAGCTTTCGTTAATTCTTTTGCCGTAGTAGAAAGAATGGTTTGGATATTGGTGGAACTACGGATTTTTCCTGTAATTTCATAGAGCACTCGCTCGCGTTCAGCTTGTTTACGAACTCGTTGAACAAGGCGGGTATTTGCGATAATTGCTGCCAAACTACCTACAAGTGTTCCGAGCATTTCCTCATCGTGTTCATCGTAGGTGGCGATTTCTTCGCTTTCCACATTTAGAACACCCAATAATTCTTTTCTAAAAATCAGCGGTATTGCCAATTCAGAGCGTGTGTTTATGCTAACGGGAACATATCGTGGATCAGCACTTGTATCGTCAATTCTTAAGAGTTTTTGGTTTCTTGCTACCCAGCCAGTTATACCACTTGTTATGGGGACATGAATGAGAGCCTCATCTTCTTCTGAATAGCCAACGGAGGAACTAACTACTAGATTTTCCTTTTTTGCGTCTAGCAGAAGTATAGCTACACGATCACCGCCTAAGATAACTTGGATTCCCTGAACGGCACCTCGCAGAGATTCTTTTAGCGTTGTTCCTGATGCTGCCGAAGTAGTAATATGATGAAGAAGTCGATGCTGAGAAAGATGTTCTTGAGTTTCAGCAAAGAGTTTTGTGTTAATAATAGCAATGGCTAGTTGATCGGCAAGAATGCTAAGCGTTTGTAAAACTTCTTCATGAAAAGCGTAAGGGGTAACACTCTGAACATCTAAAACGCCAAGAATCCGCTCCCCGACTTTGATAGGGATGGCTGCCTCCGCGCGTGTTTCTGGCAATAGTGGATTAGCATAATAAGTTGCATCTTTGCTCGTGTCTTCAATGACAAGATTTTCTCCACGGCTAGAAACATAGCCAACAATAGATTTTGAACCGATCCCAAGTTTATGCCCATTTCTTTTTAGTTGCACGCCTGCCTCACCGGTCGCTTCGCGAATGACGGCGTATTCACCCAAAGAATCAATAATGAAAACGGAGGCATGATAAAAGTCAAAGCGATCTCGAATCAAAGTAACGGCGTTGCCTAATAACTCATCCAGATGGAGTGAACTGCTAATATCACGAGCAATCTCAGCCGCACTCTCTAATTGAAGTGCTCTGCGGCGACTATCTTCTAGTAACTGGATATTATGGATAGCCCCAGATACCTGAGATGCTAAAGTGTTGATAAAGCGGAGTGAGTTCTCATCAAAACTTTGTTCTTTTTCTGTATCTTGTATAATAATTGCTCCAATAACTTTCCCTTTGACCTTCAATGGAGAGCCAAGCCATGATTTAGCAGACGAGCCTGTCCCGGCTAGCTTTGCGCCTAAGGCGGCGGCACGTTCTTCTGTATTTTCAACAATCATCAACGATTGCCCTGAGTGAATGATAATAGAAGTAAGCCCTTCACCTAAAGGGAAAGATGCAATGCTCGTAACTTCACCATTTTCGTAAAAATAAGGAACATCAATGGTGTCGCTAATATCATCATATAGTGCGACAATAAGGGGATAATCGCCTAAAATTTGGCGTACCTGTTCATGCAGTATCGGATACAAAGAATTAAGGTCTTGTGCCGCCGCTGTTGCTTGATTGGTAATTGAAATAGCATCCATTTCAGCTAAGCGTTTTTCTGTTGCTTCCGATGCCCGTATTTTATCAAGGGAAATTATAACCATCTCGATAAGATTGATATAAGGTTGTATCGCTGTATAGGTCAGGTGCTTTTTGTGTCTTGCGCCTATCATTATTAACGCTTCTAGATTATTTAGATGCATTATCGGGATCAGCGCGATCACTTCTACGCCCATTTTTCGGGGGACATCAACAAAAGCCCTTGGGAAGGATGTTTGAGTATTCAAATCAATAATTTCAATATCTTCTTTTATTGATTTAATAATTGAAACAGGCGATATATCTAGGTACTCAGGTAGCTTAAAGCGTATTATGTCATAATCGGGGTCTGACGCGGCGTATATCTTAAATCCATTGTCTTTGGCTGTAAAAAACACCGTACTAAAAGGGGCGTCTTTTAAAATATGACTAGTTGTTTCAAACACACCTTCTCGAGTCTTTTCTTGAGCAATTTCTTGACTTGTACGATATAAGCGATCAAGTTCATGGAGATTAACATCTGATGATTCGAATAAGCTGACGTTTTGGATAGCAGTAGCAATTTGGTTAGAAAGTGTTTGTAATACCGCGATAGTCGCCTCGTCAAAGGCTTCTGGGAATGTGCTTTGTACATCTAGCACGCCAAGAACAGTCTCGCCAACAGAAATAGGAATGCCAACTTCTGCATGTGTATTCGGCAGAAGCTCATTTTTGAAATGGATAGGATCGTCACCGACATCAGATGCGGCACGGTACTGGTTATTCGCGGATACCCAGCCCACGATAGAATTAGACCCAACAGTAAGACGATGCTCGTCTGATAGCATCTTTTTTGCAGAGGGGCTATGAGCCGCTCGCAAATAGGCTGTTTTGCCCGTTTGTCCTATCATGAAAATCCCCACATGATAGTAGTTTAGTCGTTCTGCGATAAGGCGAGTTGTTTTTTCGAGTAACTCGTCTAGATTAAAAGTTGCCACAATACTTTGAGCAACATCTGAAGCGGTACGAATATATTCAGTTCGCTCTTCAACCTGCTGTGTGAGTGAGTTATATAAGGTGGATAATTCCTCAGCCATTTGGTTGAAAGAGTATTCCAGTTTTCCAATTTCATCATAGCGTTCTACAGGGGCACGCTCTTGCAAGTTGCCCTGTGCAAATTTATGTACCGTTTCAGATAATACTTCTATAGGGGCAATAATCCTCTTGCTTGCAGAGAGAAGAGCGATGCTTAAGAAGAATAAAGTAGCTATAAAAAGACCAACTGTAAAGGGAGCAAGTCCCCTTAACTTTCCAAAGGCAATTTTTTTCGGAACCTCAAGAACAACCTGATTACTATTAGATTCCAGCGGGTGAGCTTGTGCGATAACGTCTACACCAAGATTGTTTTCAAAGGATAATAAAGAGGTTATTGTATCTTCTGTAGAAGTAGGATTTGTTAAAAATGAAGAAATCTCACTTCGCTGTTCTTCGGTGGGCGTGAAAGGAGTTAAGTCTTCTACGTGGGGGTCTATCCCTAAATATACATCGTTTGCTGAGATGATATAAGCAGTTGCATCGGGGCTGAGAAGCATGGTTTCTTTAAGAAAATTTTCTGTCATTTCGTCATCAGTTACGCCCACCAAAACACCAATATCTTTCCCTGTGCTAGTAAATAGAGGCGCGATTGTAAAAATAGCAAACTTGTCAGGAAATAGTACGTCTAGTCCATATATCCCCACAGAGCCTTCTTTTTTATTTGTTTGCTCTAAAAGAAACGGATCTTCAATGACCGTACCTTGCCATGTACTATCCGACCCTGCATAAATAACACCCTCCGGGCTAAGAAGAAAGAAGTCATCAAAGAGTGGGGTGATTCTTGAATTATTGATTTGCTCAAACCTTTCGTATAATTCTTTTTCGTACTCAGTCGAGCTTTTTTCAGTAAGATTCTCAGCGACACCTTGAAACTCAGAAATCTGGCTTATGCGCTCCAACCGAATTTCTCTGGTTTTCATAGATTTATCAAATGAGTTCGTTTGATTGTATAAGGTATTATGAATACCAGATGCGGTTTCTTCTTTCAGAAGGGAATACGCGCCTAAATACCCCACTAGTGCCATAATAGAAACAGGAATTATGGTAAAAAGAAGTAAAGTGATTGTAATAGAACGCGCCAGACTTTTTTTGAATTTTGGGTCTTCGGGTACACCTTCTATAGCATGAGATTCTTCGATAGTCATTCACTACTCCGAAAATAGGGCAAAACTTAATGCAATTCCCAAACTTCTTCACCTTCTAAAATGCGCTGTATTTGTTCGGGGAAACGATCAGGGTCAAGAGGTTTTCCAAGAAAACCATTAAAACCTGCTGCACGAGCTTTTCTAATTTGCTCAGAACTGGCTTCAGCAGTAACAGCAACAATAGTTGTGTCTTTCAAGCGTTCTGATTGTCGAATTTTTTTCAGCGCGCCATATCCATCTTCGTAAGGTAAACGAATATCCATCAAAACTAAATCGAGTCTGGGGAGTGTATCGGCATACTCCACAACCTCGTAGCCCGATGTTTTCCATTCGCAATGAATGCCTAAATACCCTAACATTCGTGCGATTAGTACAAAATTAGAAACATTATCTTCAACGACTAAAACAGTCGCATCTTTCATTACAGATTCTTCGATGGGGTCAGCATTTGGTATCATAATTTTTTCCTGAGAGATAGTAGTTTTATTGGCAAAATATCAAAATTAGCTTTTTCTATATCGTTCAATTTGTTCAGTTAGAATATCAATATCAATTGGTTTTTGAATATAACCATCGCATCCCGCCTTTAGCGCACGTTCTTTATCGCCGCGCATAACATTGGCGGTAACAGCAATAACAGGAATATCCTTATGCTCTTGCTTTTCTTTAATTTTAGCGGTTAAGGTATACCCATCCATATCGGGCATATTAATATCCATCAAGATTAAATCAGGAATATCCGTCTCAATTTCTTTAAAAGCTTCTTCAGCTGTGCTTGCCTCAGTCATTTCATATCCTTCGGATTCGAGAACACGGCGAATTAAAACCCTGTTTTCGAAGTTGTCTTCCACATATAAAATTTTAACGGGCTTTTTTTTCATAAATTGCTCCTCAATGCACTTATTTTACCTATGCTTATCATTTTTTACATAACAGCAACCTTGCAAAATTCAAAAACAAAATACACCTAAAATTCTAACACATCCGCGCTTAAATTAATTGAAAAAAGAGATAACCACCTTGCAATATGGTTATCTCTTTTTTTGAGGAATTTTACCTTTAGCCAGCGATGGAAGGATAAATAGCCTCGCGACGCGCGTGGTTTCAACTTGCGTGCTCTCAATTAGCCTTTGTGCGGCGTAGAGCAGAATTCTGTTTACGCCGCACATCTGCTTGGGCGCGCACTCAAGCTAAAAACACGCGCGTCGCGGTGCTTCCCTTACGCAGTCGTTGGCACTAATCCATCTCGTCCATATTTCTTTCCCAAATCTTGCCTAAATTGTTGGGTGTAGAGCCGATAATAATGCCCGCGCTCGCGCAATAACTCGGTGTGACTGCCCATCTCGCTAATTCTGCCATCTTCGATGACTAAAATGCGATTTGCGCGCCGAATTGTGGAAAGCCGATGCGCCACAACAAAGCTGGTGCGACCGCGCATGAGATGCTCCATACCCTGCTGAATGAGAGATTCTGTGAGCGTATCCACGCTAGAAGTGGCTTCATCCATAATAAAAAGTTCGGGCTGGGAGAGCACTGCACGGGCGAGACTGATGAGCTGTTTCTGTCCCGTTGAGAGCAAATCGCCGCCTTCGCCTACTTTTTCAGCATAACCCTTTGATAAGGTTTCGATGAATGGATGCGCACCCGCTAATTTAGAGGCTTCTAAAATTTCTTCTTCGCTCGCCGCTAAATTTCCGTAGCGGATATTGTCCATAATTGTGCCAGAGAAAAGATGGGGCGTTTGTAGCACAATGCCAATGCGCTCGTGGATGCTTTCAAGCGTGTAGTTGGTATAGTCTTTCCCGTTGATTGATATTCGCCCGCGTTTGGGTTCATAAAAGCGGCAGAGCAAGTTCACGATGGTCGATTTTCCGCCACCGGTGGGACCGACCAACGCAATCGTTTCACCAGCCTGTACTTTTAGCGTGAAATCTTGCAAGACGGGTTTTCGTTCTTCGTAGTAAAAATCTACGTGGTCAAATTCAATTTCGCCTAACAGTGTTTTTGCATCAACAGCACCTTTGAGATTATGCACATCGGGGGGCGTATCAACCAGCGTGAAAATCCGTTCGGCTGAGGCAATAGAGTGTTGCATTTCGGCGTAAACTCGCGCAATATCTTGGATGGGCCAAAGCATAAAGGTTAGATAAGACACAAAAGCGTAGATTCCGCCAATGGTTAATAATCCTGTTTGAGATTGAATGCCGCCGTACCAAACGATTGCGCCTAGCGCAATGGCGGCGATAATTTGCACAATAGGGAGGAAGAGTGCAGAAAGCCACGCGGCTTTATAAGATGAGCGGTACATCTCACTTGTTAAACCCTGAAATTCGTGCAAATTTTCCTTCTCGCGCCCTAACGCCTTGACGATGCGTACACCACTGATATTTTCATTATATGCGCCAGTGATTTTTGAGTTGGCGCGCCGTGATGCACGAAATTCAACCAAAATTCGTTGACGAAACTTGATTCCGACTACTATCAAAACGGGGATAATGGCAAAAACAATCAATGCTAAACGCCAATTTATGATTGCCATAAAAATTACTGAAGTGGCAATGTTGGTCACAGCCCAAGTGACATCAAGCAAGCCCCAGGTCATTAAATCTGCTACACGACCTGTATCGGATGTCATCCGAGACATGAGGCGTCCCACCGATGTTTGACTGTAGAAAGAGAGTGATAAGTCTTGTAAATGTTCAAACATCAACTTTCGTAAATCGTATTGAATGCGTTCCCCCAAAACACCGGCAAGATAAACGAAGCCGAAAACCATAACCGCTTGCACAATAATAAAGCCGCCATAAATTTTGGCAAGCTCGTGCATACGTTCCACGTCTCCGGGGATGATGCCTTGATCGATGATATTTTTATTGATAAAGGTGAAGACGCCATCTAACGCAGATGTTGCGGCAATCGCAATGAAAAAACCGATCACCCACATTTTATGCGGTTTCAGCAAGCCCAAAATTCTTTTGAAAACGGGCATGGTCAACTGGCTGGTGTATTCTTCTTCTTCGAATTCTGTTTTTTCTTGGCTCATTATATTTCTCCAAACTTTTTAAACACAAAGGTCACAAAGGTTCTCTAAGGAAAAACAAAAAAGGTTTTTCTTTGTGCCTTCTTCGTGTCCTTCGTGTTTAAATTATTTATCATTCAACATTCTGAATTTCGCGTTCTAGCTCATCATCAATCCGCGTTTGTATCTCGTAAATCTCGCGGTACATTCCATCTTCGACAGCCAGCAGTTCTTCGTGCGTACCGGCTTGAATAATTTGCCCGCCATCTAGCACTAAAATCAAGTCTGCTACCATCACAGATTGAATACGGTGAGCGATGATGAAGGTCGTCCGATTTTGCATTAGATTATTCAGCGCAGTGCGGATTTCGGCTTCAGTTTCTGTATCTACAGAGGATGTTGAATCATCCAAAATTAGGATATGCGGATTTTTCAGCAATGTCCGTGCGATGGCGATGCGTTGCTTCTGCCCGCCAGAGAGGGTGACTCCCTTCTCACCGACCAGAGTTTGGTAGCCATCTGGGAATTCCGTGACGACCGTGTGGACGCTTGCCGCGCGTGCTGCTTCTTCTATTTCTGCGTCTGACACCTCGCGCCCTACGCCGTAGGCGATATTCTCCCGAATCGAGCGAGAAAATAGGAAGGGTTCTTGCTCGACAATACCGGTTTGGTCACGCATATATTTTCTTGAATAATCGCTCAACTCAACCCCATCTACGCGGATTGAGCCTTCGGTATAATCGTAAAAGCGGGGCAATAAGTTGACCAACGATGTTTTGCCTGAGCCAGTTGACCCAAGCAAGGCAACAGCCGCACCCGCGTTGCAGTTAAAGGAGATGTTTGTGAGCACGCGCGTCCCCTCTGCTTTTTCATCGGGATAGGCAAAGGAAACATTCTCAAAGACTACATCGCCGCGCAGGTCGCCATCTGGGGTAATCTTCCCATCATTTAGCGGTTCTCGAATTTCTTTAACAATATCCATCAGGCGGCCATAAGAGACCAAGCCTGTTGAGGTTTGAACGATGAGCCGCCCCAAGTTGCGGATGGGCCAAATTAGCCATGCTACTAGCCCGACATAGGTGAGATAATCGCCAATTGTGATTTCACCGTTAATGGTCATGGTTGCGGCGTAGACAAAACCAAAGAGCATTTGTGCCCCCAAGATAAGGTCTGAGAGGGGCCAAAATAGTGAGTGCATGAGAAGCAGGTGCTTGCCCCGCTTGAATTTCTCCCAGTTATCGCCTTCAAATTTGGTTTTTTCGTATTCTTGTTTAGCAAAGGCTTTAACGACGCGCACGCCTGTTAAGTTTTCTTGAAGCGTAGTTGAGAGAACGGTGCCTTGTTCTTGATATTTTTCATAGCGTTTGGTAACACGCTTGAAAAACCACAGTGACATGAGAAGCATAAAGGGGATGACGATAACCGATATCCAGGCTAGTTTTGCATTGAGGTTGAGCAAGGCGGCAAAGTTAATGAAGAAAATAAGCACAATGCGCCCAACGCCAATGGCTTGCTCGTTGAAGAAACGGCGGACGGCATCTACATCGGATGTGACGCGCTCAATCAAATCGCCAACAGCGGTATTGCCGTGATAGGAAAAACTGAGGCGTTGAATATGATCGAAGAGAAAATCGCGCAGACGGCGTGCAATTCCTTCGGCGGTATATGCGGCTAATTTGCCAGAGATGAAGGAAAATCCACCTTGAAAGAGGGATAGCCCTACAAATCCTAACGCGATCCAAAAAAATGAGCGCGAAAGATTGCCGTTGATTGGCTCAGCATTCCCAGCAACCAAATCGGCAAAATAGCCAAGTAGCAGGTAGGTAAGCATTTTAGATGTCGCTGAAACTGCCAGTGCAAGCGTTGCTCCGAGATAGGGCAGGCGGTAGTCCACCATCATTAGCCAGAGTCCTTTTAGGCGATTCTTGGAGATGGTCTTGCGGAAGTCGAAGGTGAGTGGTTTGTTCATGGTGTTTGTCCTGTTGCTAAAGTGAAACGTGAAGGCGTGTTGCGTGATTTTTTTGAACACGGAGCTTCGCGGATTGCACGGAGAAAGATTTTATAGTTACGGAGCAAAAACAAAAGGTTTCTCTCCGTGTTCAAAAAATGTCAAAATTAAACAAAAAGCCACGATGCTGTGCGCACCGTGGCTAAAAAGACGAGAATATAGATTCTTTCTTTAAAGAGGGATAGGCGCACTACGGTTGAGTGAGTTATCAACAATAACAGGGATAAAAAGTTTTTGAATTGTCATTTTAGTGCGCTCCTTTTAAAAATTTACTTCCGAGAAAGTATGTAAAGAGTCTATCATTTTGGGAGGGGGGAGTCAAATGGAATCTGTGAAGAAAAGGCAGGCACTTTTTATGCTTTCAGTGGCTCTGTAATTTTCATGAAAATTTTCTGCACGAGAAAGCCAACTCCGAATCCGACCGCCATGCCCGCAAGAATGCCTGCTAAACTTGCGCTGAGCGGAGTCGAAGCGATGCCCCAACTTGCCCTCGCGTAACCGCCCGCAAGCCTGCCGAGCCACATCGCAGCCCCCATAACCAGAGCCAGACCGAGCAAATCAATGATGGTGTTCCGAATGGACTCAGAGCGGGTTGTTTTGCCTTCTTTGTGCGGTTGCCAGTTTCTATGAACGGTGAAAATGATGGCAGTCCCAATACCGAAAACGATAATTATGGTTGAAAGCACGCGCGAAGATGGCGGGAAGAAGAATAGCGCGATTAGCAATGCAACGAGTAGCAGGATAGAGATAGTGGGGGCGTGTTTTTGGAAGATTTTTAACATGGAATATACTCTTATTTATTTGTATCTTCACTTGGAAGGCATTGTTCTCCCAAATAGGATAATTTGCTGAAATTGCTCCCGT
The DNA here is from genome assembly GCA_964488755.1 of uncultured Anaerolineaceae bacterium. Lineage (GTDB taxonomy): Bacteria > Chloroflexota > Anaerolineae > Anaerolineales > Villigracilaceae > Desulfolinea. The sequence continues at coordinate 37,868 of CAZAWS010000001.1, forward strand.
CTTGATTGATCATATAAAGATATGTGCATTTTGTGTCGTCGTATAGGTTTGCAACAAACACAATTTCATTTCGAGTAATAATAATAGGAGATGCTCCCATAAATCCAGAAACTAGAGATTTATTTTCTGTTCTATCAACTTTAGAACGCATAATGCTTGAGGGGGTATTAAATTTCTTCCTGTGTCCATATACTATATGTTTGCTATCAGGAGTGAATTTTACAGAACTATACCAACCTTCCTCATAAATTAAGCACTTAACATCCTGTTCTTCCAAATCAATTAAAAGACAAACTCGTTCGCCCTGAGTCACCTTATCAGACACAACCCATTTACCATCCATGGAACTTTCAATGTTGAAGAAGGTTGTCCCCAAGTTATTTATCTCCAGTTCTTCGATTTCACCTGTTGCAATATCTACTGTCGCCAACCTTGTATGTGTTCGGCTATTTTCATTCCAAGTAAAAGCGAGGATGATTTTATTATCGTTTTCCGTAAAATCAATACCGCTAAGGGTTGCATCGTAAGGTACGTCTTCTGATGTGTTCACTAATTCTTGGTGTGTCTGTGTTCTAGTATCCCATATACCTATTTTGTTGCGAAAAAACCCATATTCATAGGCGATATAACGATGATCATGGGAAATTTTAAAAAATGATGCTCTTAGCTCATCTAGGAATTGTTCGCTTGGTGCGTTGATCATGGGAGTTCCATCAAGATAAATAAACCTGTCTTGCCAGTAAAGTGGTTGAGAAGCTAACTCTTCTGATAAATCATCTGAAGAAGTTATTTCTCTGGGTTCGGGATTCAAAACAACATTTTCGGGAAAAGAGGGTGTACATCCTGCTAAGAATAGGAATACTCCTAATAACAGCATTTTTTTCATAAGATTATTCCTTTAATGTGCAAAGTTTGCGGATAGAGATGTAAAATAAGCTCCAATTGTTGTTGCTGTTTCCATTAAAAATACAGGTATTACCGGTGCTACTTCAGCAATAGCGGTAAAAATGCCAGCCTCAACTCCAGCCATGACCAAAGCTCCTGCGGCCAACACTGCTCGAGGCCAGCGATGAATACTCACTTCACCTTTGATTAT
>CAZAWS010000002.1:0-24147 GCA_964488755.1 uncultured Anaerolineaceae bacterium
AGCCGCCTGCTCAATACATGGAAGCCCGCTGGGCTAGGTTCAAGTCGGATTCATCTGACTTTCATGCCCTGAGGCAGGACTTTAGTCCGCACCGGAGCTTGGATGGCATTTTTTCCACAGGATATAAAACTATCTCTGCTAAAAGCGTACCCTTTTTTATTTGAAATACAGTCCTGCTAGAAAAAAACGCGCTCTGTAGCCCTGCAAAAAGGTCGCCCAAAAACGGCGAAGGTATTGTTAAAATAGACTCTATTGGAAATAAAAATCGTCTTGTTTTTTTAGGTTTTCTAACCGCTAATCTTCACTAATCATCACTAATTTTTTGTAATCGGTCACACTCCCCCTGTAAAATATCGCTCCCGCCGTCCTCGGCGGCGGTCTTCTCATAAACCGCCGCTGGGGACAGCGGCTAGAGCGGAGGGGGTGACCAATTACGAAGATTTTGTTGATTTCGGCGACCGCACGGGGAGAAATCCACCGTGCTAGTTAACGAAGTCCATTCGGACTAAAGATATATGTGGAAGGTTTTTGGAACAAAAATGCTCTTTTAAAAACGGTGTTTTTCAACATTTTTATCACCCTACTCCTTATCTCCACAAAACATTGGCGTACTGGTGAAGTCACTGCTGTTGTTCGGCGGGTAAAAATAGTGTAAACTTCTTTCTGTAAATTGATAAAAAGCTGATTTTGAGCGAGAGAGCCTTCTGCCGAAGATAAAACGTCCTCTTTTTAACGCGAAATCCGCGAATTTAGCGAATAACGCGAAAAAAACCTGTAAGCGTTCAGGGGTCTCAAAACAGAACGCGGATTTTACGGATTAGACAGATTTTCGCGAATTTCAAAAACTTTTTTGTTTTTTTTGTGCAAAGATAACAAAAATGCAACAAAAGCATTAAAAAATTGCGTTATTCGCTCATTCGCGAGCATTCGCGTTGAAAACTTAAGGCATAATTTAAATATGGCTGAACGTTTACAAAAACCTTAAAGTATTCGTGCTTTTCGCGTTAGAAATTTGATGGTCTAAGAATGAAAAAACATAATCAAACTAAAAACACAACTATCGAGTTTCCATAGTCTTATAGGAGAAAATATGATCGGAAATTTATCCCATATTGCAGATGAACTTTTGGCTGTGGGCTGTGTTAAGTTTGGCGAGTTTACTCTTAAATCGGGGGCAAAATCGCCTATTTATATTGATTTGCGGCGTTTGGTCGCTTTCCCTGATTTGCTTAAGGAGGTGGCTGAAGCCTATGCTGAAATTTTAGCCAACCTCAAGTTTGATATGCTTGCCGCGCTCCCTTATGCCGCTATGCCGATTGGCACTGCCATTTCTCTGCACGGGGGCTGGAAGATGGTTTATCCCCGCAAAGAAGCGAAGGGGTACGGCACTCAAGTTGAGGTCGAGGGCGTTTTTGATCTTGGCCAACGTGCGGTAGTTATTGATGATTTAATCTCCTCTGGCGGAAGCAAGCTAGAGGGAATCCAAAAATTAAATGCCGTAGGGTTGCAGGTTGAAGATGTTGTGGTGCTAATTGACCGTCAGTCGGGCGGGGTAGATTTTATGGCAGAGCATGGCTATAGATTGCATAGCGTTTTTTCTTTGCCACAATTGCTAGATTATTGGGAAAAAAATGACGCGGTAAATACCGAGATGGTTGAAAAAGCACGGGCATTTTTGGAGTAGGATAAGGCTAAGATTAAAAGAAAACGCTAGGCTGAATGTTCAACCTAGCGTTTTTTCTTTTAATTTATTCTTCTATCAGATTTATTTTTTGTCTTCATCTCGCATGGAGGAGATAAAACGTTCAACTTCGCGACCGGCTACTTCACGGCTACCAAGCCCAAATGCAAGAGCGACTGCTACGCCGATGGCTGCTAAGCTGATGCCAAAGGCTTGGTTCACAATCTCTTCTGCGATGCCGAGTTCGCCTAATCCCATTGCGAGGGAAAAGATGATAATCGTAACGCGTGCCAAGTTGGCTAAAAGTTTTGCGTTGGCTGTTTCTGCGGCTGAAATAGCTTTGTGTGCCACATTTGCAAAGTAGAAGCCAATGCCTATAATGATTACAGCCAGAATGACTTTCCAGAAGAAGGCGATAAATAGCGCAAGAGCTTCAACTAAGAATTCTGAGCCTAAAATCTCTGCCGCTGAGGTTGCTGCAAAGAACATAATCATGATGAGGGTTAGGGTTGCAATCCATGCTGATGGGGATTTTTCACCTTTCCAGCCCATACCTAGTTTTTCAGGAAGGCTATCAAAGCCAACATTTGAAAGTAGGTCTTTTACTAAGTTAGAAACAACTTTGCCAATATAGTATGCCGCTATCAGCACCACTGCCGCACCAAGAAGGGCGGGGATAATGTTGATGATGGTATTCAACATTTCAGTTGCAGGACCAGAAATAGCTTCAATTTTAAGCATATCGAGAGCAGAGACGATAACAAGCAAAAGAATGAAGATATAGGTTAAGTTGCCAAGGACTTTGCTTAGCGATTTGTCAGCTTCCATGCCTGCTTTTTTGCCAAAGGCATCAACACCAACTGCGGCTAAGAGATTGCTTACTACTTTACTGATAATTTTGGCACCAAACCAACCGATGAGCAAGACAACTGCCGCGCCAAAGATATTGGGCAAGTAGAGCAAAATTTCTTCAAAAACGCCCTGAACGGGGTCAGCTAAGCTAGAGATACCTAAAGTGCTTAAAACTGCGGGCAAGAAAAGCAAAAAGACAAACCAGAAAACGGCTGTAGAGAGAGCTTCACCGATGGTGACTTTCCCTTCTTTCTCTTCTTCTGTTTCTTCTTCATTATATGCAGAGAATTTTTCATCTAGCTTGAGCAGGTTGATACCTTTCAGAACAATAAAGCGCAAGAAGGTGGCAATAGCCCAAGCGACAAAAATCAACAAAAGGGCTGCGCCCAAGCTGGGAAGAATATCGCTTGCTAACATATCAAGAAAACCGGCGATGGGGGTAGAGATGCCATAAAGCCCGATGCGCTCAAAAGTAGCCACAAGAACAAAGAGCATGACTATCCAGAAGACAACCTTAGCAATGATATTTTCTATTTCTGCTGGAGCTTTTCCAGGTTCTGTGAGTGCCTCAGCAAAGCGAGTGTCGAGATCTGTCTTTTTCAACAGCGAGCGTACAACACTGGCAATGATTTTGGCGACAATAAAGCCAAGCACAAAAATGGCAAGGGCAATGAGCAGGCTTGTGAGACCGCTCCCGATGGGACCGTACAAAAATTCGTTAAAACCAGACATATTTTTTTCTCCTTAAAATTGATTAAATGATTAGCTACGTTACGATAATACCACGCCATCACGATGGCGCATTATTATAATAATACAGGGGTGTGGGATTTCTCTCTTTTTGTGAAAGTCTACAGTGAATTCGCCTCCTTTTGCGTTGATTTTGTCTTATTCCGAAAAGCAAATCCGACTAGGGGGAATATAAATACAGAAAGCATTGCCGCTCCTATCAGGGCGGTTGCTATATTAACACTCATAAGTCCGTGCTCTACTCCCAAGGTAGTGATAGCAATCACAAGCGGGAGTTCTGTAGCACCAAAGAAGCCTAAGGATAAACGCTCATTTTTATTTAGTTCATCTTTATAGAAAATGAGCGCAGGTAAACCTCGGACAACAAAAAAGAGAATTAAAAAGACGGGCAACATCATCAAGCTGGTAGAACTGCTTAGCAAAGCCTGCAAATCAAATTTGATGCCAGTCATAACAAAAAATATGGGGATCAATAAACCATATCCAATCCCTTCAAATTTTATGTGGATATCTCTTACTACCTTTTCGCTAGTGTGAGGAACACGTTTTACAAACTGCGCGATAATCAACCCCGCCGCGAAAGCCCCTAAAAGAAATTCCAGTCCTAATAATTCGGCTAAGACAACGAAAGCAATTAATATGAAAAAGGTTAATCGCACAGCAAGTTGTGCACTAGAATGCATGGTATGTGAAACTAATTTCATTAGATTTTCAGGCCACCAACGGCGAGCCACAAGAAGCCCAAGAAAAACAATAATGGCAAATCCGTTAAAGACTAATGCACTACTTAGTCCGCTACGCTCACTTTCTAATAGTATTACCATCATAACTATCGGGGCAAATTCACCTATCGCACCATAAGCTACAACATGATTGCCAAACTTGGTATCTTTCTCTCCCGCATCACCTAACATGGGGAGCAAGACACCTATGGCAGTGGTTGTCAACGCTACACCTACATGGAGGTAGGAATCAATAATTCCCATTGTATTCAAAACAAAACTCAACGCTAAAGCCACAACTAAGCCAAGCAACCAACTTGAGCTTGCTAACTTAATGGGTTTTCCCTTAATTTGTTCAAAATCAATTTCAAAACCCGCCAAAAAGAACAAAAAAGCAAGCCCTAATAGGCTAAATGCTTCAACAACAGGCGATGTCCCTGCCCATGCAAGCACTTGTGGACCAATAATAATACCTAGCGCGATCTCTATAACCACAACAGGGAGTTTTACGCGCGTTACCATATCCACAAGTATTGGAGCTAATGTCGCCGCAGCAATAATAACAAAGAAACTTTGAAGTTCGCTATTCATTTTTTTCTCTTCACATACAGAAAACCCAGATAGATTCGTGAATCTACCTAGGTATCATTTTTTTATAACTGTCTACGCTTCTTCTGCGACCACATTGGATTCAGAAGCCGCACCGCTCGTGCCCTCAACTTGCTTACGGGTCAACCACATTGTACCCAACCCAAGCAGGGTGACAAGCAAACCAACGAAAAATCCCAAATAGGGAACAGAGGCAATTGGCACGTAAATAAGCAACCCAAGTAATAAGGGGAGTGCTTTATAGCGCAAAGATTGAGGTGCTAATTTAGAGAGAATAAACTCACCCACCCAATAAGCCACGATTGTTTTGGTCACAAAAGTAGTTACCAACAAGAAGAGTGTAAAAAGAGCAATAAACAAACTCAAAACACCCCAGAAAAGCATCCACGCTAAAGAGGGGAGTGAAAGATAAATCAATGCCAATACCGCACTGCCTAAAAGGAGTACGATTAAGATAGGCATTAGAAAACCGTTGATGAGAACTACTGCCCCATATCCCGCTGATGCGAGAGGCTTTTCTTCAAGTTTACGCACCCATATTTGGAACCGTTCTGGCAATAGCCATAACGAAACCAAACCCACAACAAAGAAAGATGCAAAAGCGGCTAATGCGGCAAGTATCCATGGTGCTAGTGACGAAGATGTAGCGGCGGGGGGCATCCGCAAAAGAGCACGCTGAGGCGCACGTTCCAAATTGCGGACAATACTTGCCGTAGCAACTTGAGCGAACTCATCGGAAGAGGGGATGCCTGTGATTGTTGTATTCACGTTCTCTTTTAAAAGACGGAACAACTCAAAAATCCCAACGGTGGCATTGGTATCGCGTGCTATATCGCCATGCAATCCAGCAGAGAGGGTGAGGGCATTGAGGTCACGTCCAATGATGGAATCTTTTTCAAGTACAAGACTTAAGCCAAGAAAGTAAAGACTACGCTCAATTTCAGTTTCGCTTTTTTGGTTGTAGCTTCCAGAAAGGGCATAAAGATTATTGCTAATACTACCCTCCAGTTGCACTTTATCTGAAATGGCAAAAACGCTTCCATTTACATCCCCTTCGATAAGAAGGTCTTTGCCAAAAACGAAGACATCGCCATTCACGGTGCCTTCTACACGAGTGCTCTCTCCTGTGAGAAAAACATCGTTGTTTATTATTTCTCCAGCGTGAACCGAATCTGTTTTTAGAATTTTTTGGGCTTGTGCGACTGTAGGGGATAATAAAATCGCCGCGAATAATATCGCGGCGATAATAAGAGGAACACGCCAAGCCTTTTTAGAAGACATTATTGTGTTATTCATAGTTTTTTATGCGGCTAATTCTTCAATCTTTTTTTGCTGGAGTGAAGAGAAGATGGCGGCGATACCGCCAACGACGGAGAAGATCCCGTAAACCCAAGGTAGTGCTAAAGCAACCATATAAGGGGAACCTAGTAAGAGGAAGCCAAAGAGTAAACTGAGCGCACCGAGAATACCAGAAGAAGCTCCACCACCTTTGAATGCCTCAATGAGACCAACAATACCAATTATGATACCGTTAACGCCCATGAAAAACACGAAGACTGTGGGGACTAATAATGTACTCCACATCGGGTGGTTCAATATAGAAATACCAGCCATAATACCTACAACGCCTGATAGGAGTTTCCAGCCCCACATGGAATTATCTATGAACATACCGATTAATGAAAAAATACCACTAACTAGCCAATAGATGCCGAGAAATTGCACGAGAACTACCATAGTTCCCACTGGTTTTGTCAGCAATAATAAACCAATGATTAAAGCAAAAATTCCTTGTAGCAATGCCGCCCACCAAGGGACTGTCCAACCTTCGTGTACTGTGTTTCCTGTATTCATTTTTTCTTTTCTCCTTATTTTTAAGAAAATAATTATTTTTCTCACAAAATTACATATTTGCAAGGTTTAACGAGCGAGTATACTCAATCATATGACATTTGTCTAGTTTCTTATGCCGTTTCTTATGCAGATTATACATATTAGGGTTCATGGCACAAAGAGCATTTCGTTTATGAGAGTATGACGAGACGGTGTTTGAGTAGGGCACTCAAGCCAAAAACACGCGCGTAGCGGATTCGTTTCCTCCCACCCGCTGTTTTGTATGCGTGGTCAAAACCACGCGCTAGCAGAATCTTTCATCCTAAAATAAGAATCTGGTTAATCTTTTTGCCAGCTAAAAAACTTGGTCAATAAAATAAGGCGCAATGTGATTGTCCAAGCGAGTACGGCAACGCCAACTATGAGATAGTCGGTGGGGCTTCGTAGCCATGTTAGCTCAAAGAAACTCCTGGTAAAGGGGATGGCTAAGGTAAGGAGGAAAACTAAGAATAAGCCTATAATTAGCCCTATATAGCGTTTGCTAATGGTAAATACTGCGCCTAAACGTTCTGGGAGTTTGACAAAAATTACGAGCAATAGCCCCGCGATAATTAGGGTGTAAGTGAGAGTTGTTTGTGCATACGCTATCTCGCCTGTGCGCTCTAGGAAAATACGATATACAAGGGTGGCAATTGCGCTCATGGTAATGGCGGCGGGGGCAACAAAACGGGCGAGTATTTTGCCAAGATTGTCTTTAGGCAAAACTCCAGATGTTGCCCAGAAGGTGAGTGCCATAGAGGGGATTGCCAACGTGAGTCCGTTAATGAGCGCACCTTGTTCAGCCTGATATGGAAAACCAGAAGCACCTAAACGAATGCCAATGATGAGCAATGCCAAGTAGAGCACTTGGGTAAGGTTTAGCTTGAGTATATCTAAGAGACCGTTGGCAATAAATTGCCCTTTTTCTAATACGACTTGTAAGGTTTTAGGAGATTCATCCACTAGAATAATATCGGCGAAGCTGAGAGCCGCTTGGCTACTGCTTTGCCTTGCAATGCTGAGGTTGGCTTCTCGCATGGCGGGGAGGTCGGTGACTTTATCGCCAACGACTGCAACTGCTTCCCCTTGCTTACGAAGTGCTTTTACAATCCAGCCTGTTTGTTCCGGCGCGAGGTTGCCGAACACTACGCTTTCATTGGCAGCTTGCGCTAGCTCTGCTTCATTCATTTTGGCTAACTCTGCACCTGTAACAACCTTCAAGGATTTTGCGTCTTTTCCTAAGCCTGCTTTTTCCATGATGGCAAGGGTTTTTTCTGGTGAGCGGGGTGTAAAGACTTTGATACGCACACCCGTTTCTATGAATGCTTTTATGGTCTCTACGGCTTCTGGGTGAATTTTTTGGCTATAACTCAATTTGCAGAGGGGGATTAAGTTATCGGGTGGTTGAGGTTGTCCATGTTCAAGGTCTAGCGCAGAAGTTTCTGGTAGGTAGGCAAAGGTGAAGATTTCTTTTGGGGTAGCAAGTTCTTCTTCATTTTCAGGCTCAGGCACATCTTCGTCACGGTGTAATAAACTGCCCATTTGACCGCTTATTTTACGGAAGAAATTTGGCTTCGCTTTTTCTTCTTTTCTTTGCTCATCTTCGGTTTTGGCAAGAGCCTCGGTACTCTCTTTTGGTTCTTCTTTTTTTTCTGAGCGGTTAAATAATTTACCAAATGGTGAAACTGCCTTGCGCCAAACAGTGGCGTTTTCTTCGGCATCAGCTTGTTTTTCTAAAACTTCACTATCCTTTTGCTCAATAAGGTGGGCTTCTAGGAAATCAGATTGTCCGAGTACGTATGTGCCGTGCAAATCGGCATCATCAAAAATAATGGCACTCCAACCATAAGCAGAAAGAAAGGGAGCCTCTGCAAGGACTTTGCGATGTGTTCCAGCAAAGGTATTCGCCAGTGTCCGGGTAGCCATATTATTTGTAGCGGTATTGTAGGCATAATCGCCCAAAATCTGATGGAGGCGAGAGAGAGGGATTTCCTCATTATCTTTTGGTGTTTCTGTTGCTTCTATATCGATATGTGCGCCCGTGAGAATACCCGCTTGAGCAAAACAAATAACCGAGGATTGTGCCAGAGCTTCCACTGAGCGGGCTTGGCGAACCAAAGCACCGCGCTTTGCTAGGTCTGATGTTCCCGCAATATAGGTCAGGATGATCATAAAATACAAACTACTGGGCGCAACGCTAAAGATAATTGATGCGGCATCTATAAAGGCTTGTTCATCAACACTAACAGCACTATCTAACTTAAGGTAAACTCGCGCTAAGAGTAATATAAGGAAAAGCACTACCACTAAAAGGGCTTTTAATACTTTATCTACAATGCGCTCTAGAGGGGTGGCATGAATGTTTTTAATAGGCGCATTACTGATACGCTTAACAATTGCTCTCTCGTTACCTATTTTCTTTGCTTTATAAACAATACGACCCGATACACAGAAACTTCCTGCGTAAAGTTCATCTCCATTACTTTTTGTGATGCGCTCACTTTTTCCTGTGACTAAAGCCTCGTCTATTAGTGCTTCACCTTTACCAGAAATTTCACCGTCTACAAAGATTCTATCGCCTGGTCCCGCTATGAGCATATCATCTACTACAATCTCGTTTGGCTCAATACTGTAAGGTTCACCCTCGCGTATGACCGTCACTTTAGGGCGGGCGTCTCGTTCAAATTCTGCCAGTTTTCGTTGGGCTAGAACTTCTTGTCCGATATTTATGACGATACTTATAATCAGCACGCCAAAGCTGATTAATGCATCTAAGGGGTGTTTAAGAAGCAATTGGGCAATAACCATTCCAACAAGGCTAAAGTTGAAAACAGTAAAAGTGTTTTCCCGCCACATTTCTTTTAGTGTGCGGGGTGGAGCGAGTTGAATGCTATTATCTTGTCCCTCTAACTGACGTGATTCAGCTTCTTCTTTAGTAAGTCCCTGAATATCTTGAGGAAGTGGAGGGGGGATAAATTTCTGTATAGGCAGAGTTTTTCTGCTCTGCCTGCGTTTAATCCAAGCATAAACCGCAGCGATGAGAGCACCTACCGACAAAACAGCGATGCCCCAACCAGCCAATTTCTTTTTTGGGTTTTGGGTATTTTCCATAATGATTTATGCTTGAAATCTTTGCAACACTGCGTAGGCTTATAGCAGGGTTTTAGGTCTTTGAGATATTTTTACAAAAAAAACCACGAGGTCACACAAATTCACACAAAGAGTGAGAAATAAATCTGTGAAACCTGTGGATAATTTTATAACTTAGGACGGAGAATTATATAACTTATACATTTGAAGCATATCTGGCGATTTGAATGTATAAGTTATCTCTCTTCCTATAAGCCCTTACCAGCACTCTACCTCGATATTCTAAAGAGCCAGAGCTTAATCATTGTCAGGGATAAACCAGCCTAAAACCGAACTGATGATGCTGATAATAATGGCTGCCAAGAAGGCTGTCCAAAAACCGCCTTCAATCACCAAGGAGCCGCTAAGCCAAGCCGTTAACATCAACATTAACGTATTAACAACTAAGGCAAACAACCCCAAAGTTAGACAGCTTAATGGCAGGGTTAATAATTGGACGATAGGGCGAATGAAAGCATTCACCAACCCCAAAATCAAAGCGGCAACTATTAGACCGATAATATTACCGCCTAAATCTAAGCCTGGAAGCAACATGGTCGTAGTCCAAATAGCAATAGCATTGATGATAATGCGTATAATTAGTTTCATTTTTTTCTCCTATATTTTATAACAGATGGTTAGTTTTTTCCCTTTTAGGCGTAACCGTCTTCTAAGACAAGTTGCGTATTACAAAAAAACATGTAATACGCAACTTGCTTCATATCTTGCTATTTCAAACTATAACGCAAGTATTTTTTGTTTTTCGCCTTCAAACTCAGCGTCGCTCAATATGCCGGCATCTCTTAAAGATCCCAACTCTTTGAGCTTAGAAATTTTATCATCTGAAGATAGAGCAGCAGGTGCGGCGACTTGCGGAGCCACAGCTTGGTTCTGCTGTGTTTGCATTTGTTGCATTTGTTGCATCAAAGCGGCTTGTTGTGCGGCTTGCAAAGCAGCAGCTTCTTGTGCGGCTTCTTTATCTGCAAGCGCGGCTTCTACTGCCTGTTGGGTTTCAATATCATTCAGCCGTTGATCTTGCTCGGACGCATATTGTGCTTGCTGTGAATTTTTTCTACCCGATGAGGAGCCCATGGCATAAGCACCGCCCACAAGCATTGTTGTTCCAATTAGTCCTGGTCCTCTTCGTCTTCTTCCTCTTCTTCGTCTTCTAGCCATTTTTCACCTCACTTAATATTCTAATTCTTCATCTGGCAATTCAGCCAGTTCGTTTATAACTTTCTGTGACACACGGTCTTGAGCAATGAGAAAACCACCAGATTCTTTCACTGCTTTTGTTAAATCAGATGCCCAAATGTGTTCAAATAATACAATTGCCGCAGCAGTATCGTTTTCAAGAGCGCGAGCAATATCCATCACATCTTCTTCTGTGAACATAGAAAGAAAATCATTCAGAAAAGGACGGAACAACTCAGCTTCAGATTCTTCTAAATCATTTGCTTCAAGAATTTTAACATCACCCATTGCGCTTTTGCGAACGAAGACCATATCGAGTAAACGAATGACTCCCTTTTCACGCAAGGCATTCAACTCCGGCATAATTTTGCCGGTGAAGTTGACTTCATCGAAGCCAATGGCTATATATTCTAACGGACCGAATTTCATAATTTTACATCCTCCAATAATTAGTTGATTGTAATACTGCTTTAAGTATACACGTTTTTTTTAAAATGTGGAAATAAAGTCTGACGAATTGGATGAACTTAGGAATGGAGATTAAACACCTTATACATTTGAAGCATACTTCACTCAAGTTTCACATCATTAATGGATATTTTATTTCTTCCTAAGTCCTAAGCCCTTAGCACTTTTTAGATGGATGAAAAGCACGCGACGTGCGTATATTTAACTTGCGTGCCCTCAACCAACATTTTAGCGGGCGTAAACAGATTTGCCTTTCACGCCGCATCCCCAGCTTGGGATTTCAGCACTCCAGCCCAAAACACGCGCGTTGCGGGGCATCTCATTGATATTAAGCAGAAAATCCCCCACTCCTTCAAAAGGAACGAGGGATTTACGCGCTCATTAATCCAATTTAATTGCCCAAAGTTGTCAGAAGACTCAAAATCATCATCCCCGTTATGAGCCAGACCAGTGCTTGTTCGGTGGGTTGCGTTAGCATATCGCGAAATCTGGTTTTGGGCGTTTGCTGGTGTAATTGCGGAAGAGGGCTGGTGATAATTTCTTTTTGCCCCAACAGGAAAAGACGAAAATCTTCTGCTGTATTTGGGCGTTCGGTGGGGTGCAATTTCATTGCCCATTTTACGCCACGTTCTGTGCGCCTATTAATTGCCGAGTTGATTTCTCTTGGTGATTTTAAACTTTTGGGGTCTAGAAAGCGTTTTCGAGCATCGGCAGGTGGGGTATTTGTTAGCAAATGATAAAGTGTTGCCCCAAGGGAATAAACATCGCTTCGTGGGTCGGTATGAGTACCATCGCTTCCGTATTGCTCTAAGGGCGTATATAAAATTGTGCCTTGTCCCTGAATAACGGTGATGGTCATTTCATCGGGGACAAGCATTTTGACCAAGCCAAAATCAACCAATTTAACCAGCCCCGATGGGGTTAATTTAAGATTGCTGGGTTTGATATCACGATGAATAATGGGCGGGTCTTGGGTATGCAGGTAGGTGAGTGCATTTGCAATTTGATTTGCCCAGCCTAAGACCACATCGGTACGCAAAAAAGTTTTATTGCGGCGAGCATCGAGCATGAGCGTGCGTAAATCTTCGCCGGGGACATAGTCCATTACAAGATAATCTCGGTTTTCTCTTGAGAAAAAGTCTGAAACTTTAGGTAGATTGGGGTGGTCTAGGCGCGCCAAAACAGTTGCCTCGCGCATAAACTGTTCGCGGACTTCCTCAAATATTTTAGCGGGGAGTGAGCGGTCGTGCTCAACTTCTTTTATGGCGCAAAGACGACCTTCTAGCCGTTGGTCTTCGGCGAGATAGACGCTGCCCATGCCACCTTGACCAATTTGCTGCCGAATTTGATAACGACCGCGCAGAACTTCTCCTTTTTGAAGTGGGAGAGCCATGCTTTTTTCCAATCTTTTGTATAAACGGGTGTGCAAGCTGTAAATTTCGGCGTGAAATCTTACACAGATTCTCTTTTTCTGCTATATTATAAGCGTCTTTCATATATTTTGTGGATTAAATTTAATAATGACTAATTTTGAAGATTTCCCCATACTTGTAGCACAAGAAGGTCCCCTCAATGGTGAGCGTTGGGTACTGGAGCAAACGATTGTTTTAGGGCGTGACGCGACTTGTGATTTAACCATCCCCGACAGAAAAGTTTCCCGTTATCATGCGCGTCTCACCCCTACCTCTGATGGCGTGCTTTTAGAAGATATGGGGAGCAAGAACGGCACTTTTTGCAACGGTAAAAATATAACCAACCCTGTGCTTTTAGAAGATGGCGATTTTGTGCAAATTGCGATTTCTCAGAGCTTTATGTTTTTTGTCTCCGATGCAACGATGCCACTGACAAAGAATAATACCCGCATGGGACGTCTGATGATTGACTTAAGCTCTCGGCGCGTTCTTGTAGACCAGCAACAAGTTACCCCTCCGCTTTCGGCGCAACAATTCCGCTTATTATGGCGGCTTTACGAGCAACAAGGTGATGTGGTCTCTCGCCCTGATTTAATTGTAGCTGTTTGGGGGGAAGATGAAGCTCGTGGCGTTTCTGACCAAGCACTTGACGCACTCGTTCGCCGCTTACGAGATAAGTTGGCAGATTATGATGCCGGGCACCAGTATATTGTCACCGTACGAGGGCATGGGCTTCGCTTAGATAATCCGATTGAATAAATTGCCCAATGATTGAGACTATCACCTAAAATACGAAGTGCGATAAATCGCACTGAGCTTCATAACGAAGAAAAAAAGAACCCCTGCGAATTTCATTTCGCAGGGGTTTTATTATTTTACCGCTTAATGCTAAACGCCATCCTTACCCCATATTTTTCTTCATCGAAACCTTCATAACCACATTATAAATCTGTTTCATTTTAGCAAACATCTCTTCATCTTGCGGGGAAAGTTTGCCTTCTTGCCCTTGCTGTTGTGCCACAATTCCGCCCAGCGTTTGGAGCAACTCATCATTGATTTTATCTTCGTTTTCTGAGATTACCTTTTCTAAAGCACTGTCACTTTCAGCAGAAATCAATTTTTCTATGAATTCATATTCGGGCAAGGGACCACTGGCTTGTTGAAGCACGACCACGATTTGTTGTAGTTTTTCCAGCATAACATTATCTTCTTCTTCGGTTGCTTTGTGCAACATCATCTCTAAAGCCTGTATAATACCTTGATCGAAGTTTTGCAAATTAGCCTGTGTTGCTATAGAAATATCATCTTGCTCCAGAAGAGCATTTAAGAATCCCTGCGCTTGTTGCAAGCGGGCTTCTAAATGTTGATCAACTTCATTGATATAAGCTAGGATGCGATCGCGCTTTTCCTCAAGTTGCTTCCGTTTGTCAGCATCTGATTCGTCTTCAATTTTCTTTGTTAATAATTGAAAAAATTCATAATCAAAGCCTTGTCGCACCATGCCTATAAAGGCTTTTTCTCTGTCTTCATTTGGCGCATCAACGACTAAGTCAAGGAGTTTTTCGCGGGTTAAACCCTCACCCAGTTCCTGCAAAGAATGTGAGGCTATTTCCATTTCCTTCATCGAAGATTGGATTTCTTGTCCGTATGCTGTTTCTCTAAGCAAGAGTTCTTCTATCGCCTTCATCTGTTTCGCAGTATCCCCTTGTCCTTGCGCCGCGGCGGCTTGTGCGAGTTGACCAAAAAGTCCAAAAAACGCTTCATCAAAAAGACTCTCATCTTCTTTTATAATCGTTTTTCGTGCTTCATTATCTTTGGCAGTGAGTAATTTTTCAATAATCCCTACGCGGTCTTTTTGCGCCTGAATCATTTCTGGCGTAATGCCATCTTCGCCTAAGATGCGCTCTATCATGCTCTCAAAGGTGAAGAAGGTTTGCGGATTTAGCAAATAGCCTTTGCGCTTTTCAGGAGGCAAATTATCGGTAATCTTTTTGATTGTTGGTCCTATAATCCGTTCTTGCTCGTTGATAGGAATTGCCAGCTCAGGAGGGAAAAAGGTGAGCAGTAAATCTTTATCATTGTCGTGATAAATCACTGGAGTGGGGATTTGACCTTGAAATCCGCAAGTTTGACATTGAGCAGTATTGGCACCGCCATTCATCAGTCGTTGTTTTGCGCTGGGGTCAGAAGATACGTCAAAAAGTAACTCGATATTCGCTACTATGGGTTGTCTGCACTGTGGACAAGATATTTGTTGTTGGGGCATGTTTTTTTTCCTTCTTTTATAGATGAGAGATGCGCTGCACTCTCGCTTTAATTTTCTAAACGGAAACTATTGTACTCGCTAAAAATTCCTTTTTCGTAAGAGTTTTGTATCACCTCTATAAACTCGATAGTTGTGATTTCTCACTTCTAACGCCATCAAAACTGATTTTGAACAAGAAAGTCTTCTGCAAAAGATAAAACATCATTTTTTTAACGCTAAATTCGCGAATTTAGCGAATGACGCGAAAAAAACCTTAAAGTATTCGTGTGCCCCCTCCCAGCCTCCCCCAAAGCGGCTGAAAAACTGTCGAGTGACGATAAAACTGCCAAATCTAGGGGAGGGGTGAATTCTTTCCCCAAAATTCCATGCTTTTGGCATTGGGGGGGGATTGAGGGGGGCTGGATTTTAGCTAAACCACAAATTCCGTTAGAACTAGAAAAAGGCCTGATAGGTTTTCAAACCCCGTCAGGTCTCGGTATTACCCAAAAATGACATACTGTTGCAAGAACTCAAGCACTTCTTTATAAAAGGCTTCTATCGTCTCCGCTTTGCGCCAGCCGTGACCTTCACCTTCATACATCCTGAAAATATGGGGCACATTATTTGCGCTCAGCGCACTAGCAACCGTTTTCGATTGTTCGGGAGATACAGCGGTGTCTTCTGTGCCGTGAAAAAGAGCCACCGCATCTTTGATTTTATCTGCATGGAAAACAGCCGACCATTTTTTGAAGAAATCGGCATCTTCGGGCAAAGTGCCGACCAAGGATGCGTTGTAATGAGATTCAAATTTATGTGTGTCAATATCGAGAGTGAATAAATTTGTGACCGCATAAGAAGCAATGCCCGCCTTGAAAAACCCCGGTTGATGGACGAGAGAATTCAACACTGTATATCCACCGGCACTACCGCCCATGATAACCAATCGTTTCGGGTCGGCAAGTCCCAGTTCTACGAGGGCTTGTGCACCGCCTACGGCATCTTCTACGTCTAAAGGACCCCATTTTTTGCGTAACGCCAGCATATAGTTACGCCCATATCCCGTACTGCCGCGATAATTAACTTGCAAAACGCCATAGCCACGACTGGTGAAGAAAAAACCTTCGTTGCGTGAGTTGGCATTATGTGCTTCGTATTTTTGTGAGGTAGGACCGCCGTGAATGTCCACAATCACGGGTGGCAAACCTTCACCTTTGTATAGCGCAGAAGAGGGCGGATAATAGAGTCCATGAACGGGCGTGCCATCGGGCGCAGCCCAAGTGATTTTCTTTGGTGATGGCATATACTCATCTGAGAGATTGTCTGCCATCGAGCGTTTGATGACGGTACATTTGCCTTTTTCCCAGACCACAATTTGCTGGGCAATTTGCGGCGATTCGCCGATGAATGCCAACTTCCCGTTTACGGGTGAGGCAGAGAGTTGAATAATATGGGTATAAGGCGTTTTAGCCTCAACAGTTTTGCCCGTATTCACATCTACGACCCACAGAGAATGTGTCCCTGCATCGTTGCGCACATAAAAGATATGGGAAGAATCCCACGCCCATGCGTACATTCTCATGCCCTGAATCCACGCGGGCATCGTGAGCACCGCGTCTGAGACGAGAATCTGTTTTTTGCCCTCTTCTAAGTTGAAGATGCAAAGCTGTTCCCATTCCCCATCGCTTTCAATATAACTTAAAGATTTTCCGTCAGGAGAAAATTCTGGTTGAAAAACAGGCGTATTTTCATCGCCCGCTAAAATTTGAGTTTCTTCAAAATCAGAGATTGCCAGCCGCGTGCCATCCCAAGGCATTTGCGGATGATCCCACTCGACCCACGCGATTTTCTCTCCGCTCGGATGCCAAACAGGCTGCATATAAAAATCGGCTCCTTGTGCCACTTTTAACGGGAAATTTTCACCATTTATATTTGCCACAACGAGAGAATCTGTCCCCTCATAAGAATGGACGTAGAGCGCACGCCGATTGTCGGGGGAGAGAGTGGGCGAAGCCAACTCACCAATTTTGGGGATGATGGGATGAGGCAGCCCCTGCTTAAGCGGGATTGTATAAAGCCGCCCATTGCTGGCGAAAACCGCCCGCTTCGCGCGTGTAGTGAACTCGCCACCGCCATACCCAAGCGTGGGCTTGACCGGGACATCTCCCGTTAAATCTCTGGCGGCATCATCTCCCGTTTTAGCAACCAAAACGCCGTGCCCCGAACGTCCTTCTACCCATAAGAGCGTTTTGCCATCATCAGCCCATTGCACATCATCAAGCCGAATTTTGCGCCCAAGCAAAGATGGCGTAATAGGCGATTTCCAGAGACCGTAAGGTGCGAGTTTTTTTGACATTATATTATCCTGTTGACTTATAGAGGGGGTAGGTTCTTGAAAGATAGAGTGCAAGACATGCTAAAGTGCGTAAAACGTATTGCGTAATGTTTTTTTACGCAATACGTTTTACGCAATACGCACTTAAAAGTGTTTCTCGAACTTTTTCACCAAGCGTTTTTTAGGCTGATAGCCAGTAACCCGTTCTTTCACTTCACCGTTGACGAAGAACATCAAGGTTGGGATGCCCATTATTCCATATTTTATCAAAATTCCTGGGCTTTCGTCTGCATCAATTTTGACGACTTTGACTTTTCCCGCCCAATCTTCTGAGAGTTCATGGACAATAGGGTCAACCATTTTACAAGGACCGCACCACTCCGCCGAAAAATCAACTAAAACGGGTAAATCTGCCTTAAGTACTTCGTCTTCAAAACTTTCTTCGTTTACATTTACTTCTGCCATTATTATTGCTCCAAGTTTATTTATAAGGTTTGTACAGATTAGCGTGTATTTTAGCACGAAACGTCTCTCTCTTTTCTAAGCGTAGTATAAAGTTTTTTGGATGAGAAACCGCGGCGCGTGACCCAAACAGGAGTGCCGACCATCAACGTCTCTTTGGCGTAAAAACATTATACGCGTTCAGACTTTAGACATCAGGTTTGCCGAAAAAAACTAGATTTTGAAGCCTTTATGGCAGTTGCTCAAAATTTTGGCGGTCAAATAGGGTCGTGCGACTGTGTTTTCTTTGGAAAACACCTTATCAAAGGTCAAATATGAGCATTTTTCGCTAGTTTGAAAAGAAGCTTAAGTCTGAGATCTTATGTCTGAACGCTTATAAAACAGTAAGCGTTCAGGGGCGTTCAAAACAGAACGCGGATTTTACGGATTAGACAGATTTTCGCGGGTTTTAAAAACTTTTTTGTTTTTTATATGTGCAAAGATGACAAAAACATATAAACTTTCTGGAAAAATGCAGCAAAAGCATTAAAAATTCGCGTCATTCGCTCATTCGCGTATAGCGTAGCGGCATTTGCGTTGAAAGCTTAAGGCATAATTTCAATATGGCTGAACGCTTACTTAAAACATTCACATCGCGCACCAAGTTCGAGGTGCAGCACGCAAGCCTAAAACGCGCGCATCGCGGCATATCGTCAAAAAATAACACTCAAATCTCCCGTTTTTTCGATAAAAATCCTAAAGATTTGCAATCTTACTGTGTGCAATAAAATTATAGGAAGTTTGATATTCTTGCTGGATAGATAGCTTTATGCTAGACTGTATTTATCCTATAAACAAGGAGAAATTCCATGCCTGAAAAAATACTAATCGTAGATGATGACCTTGATACGCTCCGTCTTGTTGGGCTTATGCTTCAAAAGAAGGGATACCAAATTGTAGCGGCAAATAACGGGAAACAAGGCTTGCTAAAAGTGGCCGAAGATATTCCCGATTTGATATTATTAGATGTAATGATGCCAGAGATGGATGGGTATGAAGTTGCTCGGCGTTTGCGCGAAAACCCTGAGACAGCGAATATCCCCATTTTAATGTTTACAGCAAAATCTCAGCTTGATGATAAAGTTACTGGGTTTGAGGCTGGAGCAGACGATTATCTAACAAAGCCTACACATCCCGCGGAACTTCAAGCGCATGTAAAGGCTCTTCTTGCTCGTTCTGTAAAAGTTAATAAAAAGAAACCTGTCCCTGTAGACCAAAAAACAACGACCGTTGGCATAATTAGCGCACGCGGTGGTTTAGGTGTTTCTTCTATTGCTTTAAATTTAGGAAGCCTCTTAGGCTCAAATATGGAAAAAGAAACCATCGTTTTGGAATTACAGCAAGGCATGGGGTCTATGGGGAGAGATTTAGGCTTTACCGATTTTGGCAATATAAGAGAGTTGTTGAAAAAGAAACCTAAAGAAATCACAAAAGAAGTGGTTGAAGAGGCTCTCTTTGAATATATAGCGGGGGTACGAGTGTTACCCGCTTCAGAGGAGCCTAAAGATGCCTTATTCAATAACGCCATACAACAGAGTGGAACTATATTTTCACGTCTTTCTTCTCTAGCATATTTTGTTATTGTTGATTTTGGAGCAGGGCTACCGAGCTTAAACCAAGCGTTGCTCCCACAATGTGATCAAATTATCGTTCTCATAGAGTCTTTCTCTAATTCTATTGCTCAAGCAAAACTCTTGATCAAGAACTTGCTTGAATTGGGCATTGAAGAAGAAAAAATTCTCATCGTTCTTAATAATCGAATGCGCTCTGATTTGCTTCTCCCTAGAAAACAGGTTAATCGTGAAATTGGATCCCCGCTCGCAATGGCATTTACCCCTGCGCCTGAGCTTTTCTCGCAAGCAAACAAGAAGAATACAACAGCCGTAATTGAACAGCCAAACAGTATAACCGCCCAACATTTTCATAAATTAGCAAATATTATTATTGAACACGAGGCTAAGGAGGCATGACAAAGCTCTCTAGCCAAGTTCAAGAAAAAGTCAAATTTGCGGCGGAGCTTTTTCGGCAAGCAAGGCACCCTCTTGCGCTTACTGGCGCAGGTATATCTACGCCATCGGGCATCCCAGATTTTCGCTCAGAGGGAACGGGGCTGTGGTCAAAGAATGAAGCAATGGAAGTTGCCTCTCTCTCCACTTTTCGTTATAACCCCACTCAATTTTATGAGTGGTTCCGCCCCCTTGCTAATCAAATTATCAACGCTTCGCCAAATCCTGCCCATATTGCTCTGGCGCAGTTGGAAGAGAGAGACTATCTGAATGCGATTATCACCCAAAATATAGATGTTTTGCATCAAAAAGCAGGCTCAAAAAATGTAATCGAAATGCACGGCACACTGCGTACGCTTTCTTGTACGCAATGTTTCCATCAACATGAATCATCTCTTTTTCTAAAATCTTTTACCGAAGAGGGAACTATTCCACACTGCACAGACTGTGGAGCGATATTAAAACCAGATGTGATTCTCTTTGGAGAACAACTCCCACAAAAAGCATGGCTTAAGGCACAAAAAGCCGCTCGTAATTGTGACCTAATGCTCATCGTTGGCTCATCACTCGAAGTTTTACCTGTTGCGGGGCTGCCCATGCAAACCTTAGACCGTGGTGGGCATTTAATTATTGTGAATCAAAACGCTACTTATCTCAATGTACGCGCAGATATTGTATTTACCCAAGATGCGGCAACCTTGCTCCCTGCGTTAGCCGAAGAGGTTCTTAATCATGCCTAATACTCAAAGCCTGACGGATTATAGACGTTTGCTTGAAATTACTCGCGACCTTGCATCTACTCTTGATTTAGACACACTGCTTTACCGAATTGTTACCATTGCCACAGAAATTGCTTGTTCTGAAGAAGCCTCCATCTTGCTTTATGATGATGGTGCCCGCCAACTCTATTTTCAGGTAGCAACCAATATGGATCTACCGAATATACGCGGCTTAAGTGTGCCTTTAGAGGGAAGTATCGCAGGGTGGATTGTTGCCAACCGTGAACCCGTCCGTATTGGCGATGTACAAGAAGATAAACGTTTTTTTGACGGTGTTCAAGATGCAACCAGTTTTAATACAAATTCTTTATTGGGCATTCCTTTAATTACCAAAGGTAAAGTTATTGGCGTATTAGAAACGCTAAACAAAAAAGTAGGGCAATTCACAGAGACCGATGAAGAGCTATTGCTTGTCTTGGGCGCACAAGCCGCCGTTGCAATCGAAAACGCGCGTCTCTTTCAACAATCTGATTTAATCTCAGAATTTGTCCACGAGTTGCGCACACCGCTTGCATCCCTCAGCACCGCCACCTATCTTCTTTTGCGTCCCGAAATTTCCTCTAGGCAACACGAGCAAATTGTTAATAATATCCATTCGGAAACTTTGCGTCTAAGTGCGCTTGCCACTTCTTTCCTTGATCTTTCTCGTTTAGAATCTGGTCGTGTTCAGTTCAAATATAAATCTTTTTCTATAGAAAAACTTTTAAACGATTGTTGTGAAATTATGCAGTCGAAAGCAGACGAAAGGAATATACAAGTAGAGCTTGACTTGCCAAGCGACTTGCCTAATCTTGAAGCTGACCCCAACAAACTTAAGCAAGTTATATTAAATTTACTCAGCAATGCCATCAAATACAATCGCCCTGAAGGAACCGTAACTTTACAGGTGAGAATAAAAAACAAAGATAAAAAGAAAATGCAAATAATCGTACGAGATACAGGATACGGCATCCCCAAAGATGCAATGCCTCATCTATTTAAAAAGTTTTTCCGCGTTCACGAAACTGAAGATAAAATAGTCGGGACGGGCTTAGGGCTTGCCATTAGCAAAGAAATTATACAGGGGCATCGTGGCACCATCGAAGTCAAAAGCAAATCGGGCGAAGGAACCTCTTTTATCGTCTGTTTGCCCTTGCGCATGATTGGTGATTAAGAAAAAAATCCCCCGTTTCTTTCAAAGGAGCGGGGGATTTGCATTTAAGGTCTCAGTAACACTTTCAGCGCGCCCCGCTCCGCCGCTTTTTCAAAAGCCTTTAGCCCATCTTCGAGTGGATACTCTGCCGTAATCATTCCCAGCGGATTAATCAATCCCTTTTCCAATAATCGCAATGCGGGGGCAAAGGGACCACAACGCGAGCCAACGATATTGATCTCATCCACGACAATAGAGGAGAAGTTGACTTGCATATCGCCTTTATAAGTGGATTTCATAACCAGCGTCCCGCGTGGACGTATGGCTTGCCGCGCCAACCCAAAACCGGATACCGACCCCGTAGCATCTACCACCACATCCCATCTTTGGGGTTGTACTGATTCCCCAGCAATGAGCTTAATGCCGCGTTCTTTGAGCAAATTCTGCTGTAGCGGATGCCGCGCCACAACGTGTAAATCTGCGCCTGTGAGTTGCAAAACCTGCGCGATGAGCTGACCAAACCTTCCCGCGCCAATTAGCAGAATCCTATCTGTGGGGCGAATATGCACCTCTTGCGGAATCTCCAGCGCGGCGGCGAGCAATTCGGTGAAAACCGCTTTTTCATCAGACACCGAATCGGGAACGCGATGCAAGTTTCGGAGAGGGAGTGTGGCATATTCTGCGAAAATCCCATCACGATTTTTAATCCCCAACACCGTCCGATTCTCACAATGCGATTTGCGTCCGCCGCGGCATTGCTCACATTCCCCGCAACTGACGTTAATCTCGCCCGCGACGCGTTGCCCAATCCAAGATTTATCGGCAGATTCAACCACTTCTCCCACAAATTCATGACCGGGCACGCCTGCAAAGGGATAATAGCCACGCACCATTTCAAGGTCTGTGCCGCAAATTCCTGCTAGGCGAACGCGAATTAATGCCTCACCTTTTTGTGCGGGTTTGGGGTGATTTTCTTTATAAGAGAGAGTTTCGTTTTCTAGGTAGAGTGATTTCATGGATTGACCTTTTTGCAAGAAAGAATTTTTCGTAGCTACTCAGTTTCAATAGAGATAGGACGCTAATTCACACAGATTTAGCGGATTTTTTTTGTTTTTATCCGTGAGAATCCGAAAAAACAGCGTAAATCCGCGTCCTGCTTTTCTAAGACTGAGTAGTTACAATTTTTCATTTATTATACAGCACCGCAGCGGGTATACTATCCCAATCTCAAAAAGACTTCCGAAGTCTTGTGCAAATAAACAAGGAGCAATTTTATGAAAGGTGTCATTGCAGGCGGAGATGCGCAAAGCGTAGCCGCAGGAAAAGAAATTTTAGAGCAAGGCGGCAACGCCACGGATGCCGCAATCGCGGCGGTTTTCGCCTCCTTTATCGCCGAATCGGTTATGACCAATATCTGCGGCGGGGGCATCGCCATTGTGGGCGATATTACCCAAGATAAAGCAAAAGTTTACGACTTTTTTGTCGATATGCCCTCCGGCAAACCCCATCCCGAAATGGATTTTCACGAAGTCCACTCCGATTATGGTCCCGCACAAGATTCGCTCTATATCGGGCGCGCCAGCGCGGCGGTGCCGGGCATCGTGGCGGGCTTGAGTGCGCTCGCCGAAGAGCATGGCACCATGCCGCTCAAAAAACTCCTTGAACCCGCCATTCGCATGGCGCGCAAGGGCGTAAAACTTTCTCCTCCGCAAGAATATGTGCTCGATTTTCTAACGCCCATTTACGAAGACACCCCCGAAATAAACAAAATGTATAAAAAACGGGATGGATCAACTTGGCGCGCGGGCGAAAAAAACGCGTTTCCCAAGCTGGCAAAGAATCTTGCTCAATTAGCGGATGAGGGCGAACGCGTATTCAGCTTGGGTGCTCTTGCCCAAGCAATCGTGCGGGACCAAGCAGACCATGGCGGCCTCATCACCGCAGAAGATTTGGCAAATTATCAGGTGCGCAAACTAGACCCGATTCGCATTTCGTATCGTGATGCTGAATTACTTTTCCCTGCTATGCCATCTACAGGTGGGGCGTTGATTGCTTTTTCGCTCAAGTTGCTCGAATCGGTCGATTTAACGCATAAGGAACATCTCGGCGTAGACCATATCCGCGTGCTCGCAGAGACAATGCGGCTAACAAATATCGCGCGTCCAGTTTGGGACGCGGAGGCAAGTTCAAGTCAAGAACGAGTCGAAAGATTCTTAAACGAGACACATATCAGTCAATATCAAAGAAAATTAAACGCGATTCTGCTCGAGGGCAACCATCCGACAGAACCTGTTTTTCCAAAATCGCCCGACCACACAACGCATATCAGCGTGGTGGATGCCGCTGGAAACTTCGTAGGCGTGACAACCACCGCAGGCGAAAGCGCGGGTTTCGTGGTGGATGGAACAGGGTTGTGCATGAATAATATGCTCGGCGAAGCCGATTTGCACCCGCAGGGATTTC
>CAZAWS010000003.1:0-2891 GCA_964488755.1 uncultured Anaerolineaceae bacterium
CCTTAAACCTTTAGAACTTTAATCACATCCACCCGCAAAACAAGCGACTTCTTGCGCTACGGTTGTATAATCTTCTAACTCATAACGATATATTTTCGAGAAATCAATGGGCGGGAAGTTTGCTTTTAGCTCTTCGTATTCATCTTTGGTAATTTCCATATAGGGCATTTGACTGTATTGAGCGTCAAAATGGGGCAAAAATGTCATGCCGCCAATCACCTCTTGATGCACCCAAACCCACTTGATTAAATCTAAAACTTCATTCTCTTGATAAGTGATGGTCACACTAGGGTTATGTTCCGTCCAATTTAATTTGACGCTTAACCAATACTCACATTGTTCTATCGCCGTCATATCACTTCGCATAATCGCGCTATCGGGAGACTTGACGGGGAAATGAACCACCCAAGTATCTGCGCTATCTCGTAATTGACCGTTTTCTGGGTCCATAGGCACACCTGTATCACGCAAAACTTTATAAAGCGGGGTAAAAGTGCCCACACGTACATTGCGGATATAGTACTTAGACCAACGAGCATGAACGCCCGATGAACAATTAAATAACTGAGAGGAATTCCCCGAAGGTTTCACGCAAGTGGTTGAAGCAGAGATATTCAAACCAAGCAGTTTTGCGTACTCTTCATTCGTATCTAAAACCGCTTGCTTAAGTTTTTTCTGTATCTCAGGGTCGCGTGCGGCAGAACTATCCATTTGCCCATTAATATCTACGCCCAAAAGTCTTTCTTCTTCGTTATTTTTCTTCCAATCAGAGCGCAAGCCCGGGAAATCGGTTGCCATAGATTGAATGGTGCCAATAATTGTTGCAACTTCTATTTTCTCTTTCAAAGTCTCATAAGTATCATCAGGTCTGGCAACAGCGATAGATAAATTACAAAACTCCATTGGGCGCAGGAAAACTTCACCACAGGGATTAGTGCCAAACTTGGCGGATTTCCGCCTTTCTGGCTTGGTCTTATTTGCAGAATAACGGCTAAAAATACCCGGCTCCCCTCTGCCTGATTCAATCATCCCCATCATAAATTTGGTCACTTCTTGCTGGGTTAATTTTCGTTCGGGCCACACCGCAGAGTTGTTTGCATTCCAGCGTTGTTCGTTATTTTGGATATTCTCCCCGTTTTTACAAGTTTGCATTTCTATATCATCAAAATCAAAAAGGGCAATCATGGCGGTTCGGCGAACGCCACCAGAAACAGCGGCACTACCCACCGCGCACATAATATCGTGAGCATCAATAGGGCGTAAAACATTGCCTTGTCTTCTGAATAAAAGAGTCCGAGTAAAATCGAGCATTTTCTTCAAAGGCTCAGGTCCTGACGCTCGCCCACCTTTTGTAACAAGTGGCTCGCCTGCCGGACGCACGAGAGAATAATCATAAATAATATCTTTTCCCGTACTCCAAGCCTCCAAACCCAATCTCAGCGCATCTGCCCAGCCTTCTGCTGAATCAGGGATAACAAACTCTTTGATTGGAGACCCATTTTGACTCTCAATGCGAGGCAGTTTCTCGATATTCAAGCTCTCTACCGAATACCCCACACCGCATCCGCTCATAGAAATAATGAGTGCTTCAACAAAAGCGTCTATGCTATCAACAGGGATATAAGAGCAATTATATATCGCAATATTATTACGCCGCGCCGCGGCACCTGCCATAGCGATCAATCGCATAGAAGGCATTGCTTCCATGCCTAGCATCGCTTTTTTGATTCGGGTATATACACTTTCATCTAAAATCGAATCCGAAATCTCTTTCAGAAAATCAACCGAGCGGTCAACGGTTTCTATCCAGGTTTCTCTACGCCCAAACTCATAATTAAATCTTGAGTATTTATCAAAAAATTGAAATTTCTGGAGTTCTGTAGGGAAATACTCATTAGACTTAGCGAAAGCCTCCCGCACTTCATCAGGAACAGGTCTATCTAATCTCTGCTGAGCATGTTCAAAGCGATAAAGAATATAATGCTTCGCCGCCTCATATTCCCCATCGGCAAGGAAAACGATTTCTACAATATCTTGCACCTGCTCTACAGTAGGCACATCAGGTTCAGGATATTTCACAGCAACGATACTAAGCACTTCATCCGTAAATCCACTAACAGATTTTTCTGGCTTTTCGTCAATGCTATTAAAACATTTGGTTATTGCAGTCTCTATACGAGAGGCATCAAAATCAACTTTGCGCCCATCTCTTTTAACAATAAACTGGGGGGTTCCCTCTGGCAAACTTCTTTCTGTTTTTAATATAAATGTAGATTTTGATGACATTTTTTCTCCTGAAAATAAACCTGCTCATTCCTGAGCAAATAGACAAAACGAACAAGACATAAAGGGAATTTTTACCCTAACATTTCCCCCATAAATTACCAAAGGGTCAGCAAAAACCTTATCACAAAAGGCGGTCAATCTCCGCTCGTAAAGTAGGGAGATTGTCCATTTTTAAATACACAATGGCATAACGCATATAAGCAATCTCATCTATCTCTTTTAACCCCTCCATCACCTTATCCCCAATAACTCGCGAAGGCACTTCAAATTTCCCCATTTTTTGCAACTCTACTTCTACTTGCCCCGTCAAACGCTCTATATCTGCATCTGAAACAGGACGCTTAGCACAAGAAATCCCAATTCCCCGTTTAAGTTTTTCGTGGTTGAAATCTTCACGAGACTTATCCGTCTTCACAATGCGCGGCGTAGCCAAAATAGGGCGTTCATAGCTACTAAAACGCTGTTTGCAACTAAGACATTCACGCCGCCTACGGATATTTCCGTTACTATCGTGTGAAGTATCTATAACTTTCGATTTCGGATTTCGACAATATGGACAACGCATTTTACTTCCTTTTTTAGGATGAAGATAAACCGCGTGCTTC
>CAZAWS010000003.1:2991-7827 GCA_964488755.1 uncultured Anaerolineaceae bacterium
AGGTTCAGCATACGCGTTTTAGACTTGAGTGCCATAAATAGGCTTGACGCGTGGCGTAATACTTTTCCGCCCAAGCATTTTTCAAGACAGATCAAGAACATTTGTTTCACGCCAGATATAGCGATACGAAACCCACTTCCCCATGTATATATGGGTTTGACAGGCGAAAATTCTAACATATTTGCAAGGTCAAAACAAGGGGACTAAGGTAAGTTGCACCTTAAAATTTGATAATTAGAAATTCCCCCATAATTTAGACATTTTTCATGGATTCAAAAAAAGGCTCCACGAGGTCACACGAATTTACATAAAAGGTGAGAATAAAATCTCAACTCTCAGAACTCTTCTATCAACTCAGCACCATTGCTTGGGTGGCAAATATAAACTTGCGGGTCAATAGCTGTTTTAGCTTTATAAATCGAAGAAACTTCCTCCGCAAAAGAGTCGGCTATAGATTTTTCTACAAGAGCTATTGCACAGCCGCCAAAACCTGCCCCCGTCATTCTGGCACCAAAGCAGCCCCTTTGAGCGTTCGCAATTTCAACCATGATATTTAGCTCTTCACTGGAAACTTCATAATCATCTCGCAAACTAATATGACTGGCGTTGATGAGTTGCCCAAGGTTAACCCTATCATTTGTCTTCATTGCAGTAGCGGCTTCTAAAGTGCGTGCGTTTTCACTAACTACATGACGCGCGCGGCGAGCAATAAGTGGGTTTAGTTTGTCTGAATGACTTTCAAAAAATGAAAGAGAAATATCTCTTAAGGCATCTACGCCAAAGAAATCGCTGGCTATTTGGCATTGAGATACACGTTCATTGTAGGCAGAGTCTATCAATCCACGTCTGGTGGCTGTATCGAGAACGACTATGGCTGTCTCGGTAGGAAGTGGCACAAGCTGGGAAGATAAATCTCTACAATCTATTAAGAGCGCGTGGTCTTCCTTTCCATTGGCAACAATCATCTGATCCATTATGCCCGTTTTTACGCCAAGCCATTCATTTTCTGCTTTTTGGGCAAGGCGTGCCATTTTAGTTGCGTCCCATTCCCAAGGATTTACTGCCCAAAACGAGCGAGCAGTGGCAAGCTCTAATGCCGCTGAAGAAGATAAACCTGCACCTACCGGAATGTCGCTGGCGAGAACGCCCTCCCAGCCTTGCAGGGGATAATCGGCTTCTTGAAGTGACCATGCCATACCGCGCAAGTATTCTCCCCAGCCTTCTCCGTGTGTGATTTCTTCCAATGAAAATTCGCAAGGATTCGGGAAATCTAGCGAAGTGACCTTGACTTTCAAATCGTCTCGCGGACGCAAGGCGACCCAAATTGCGCGGTCTATTGCCATTGGCAAAACAAAGCCATCGTTATAATCGGTATGTTCGCCGATGAGGTTAACACGTCCCGGAGCGCGTACGATAAATTGGGGAGACTGTTTGTAGCGTTTGATAAAGGCTGAGATGACTTTTTCTTTCATATTCATTATTTGGTAGTGGTCTTTAAGTAATGACTTGGAGTCTGAAATCTCCCGATTTCGGGTTTTTAGCAAAAAACCAAAGTCTGGAGACTTTGGACTCCGTTTTTACGAAAAAACTTATCACTTATTTTAGAACCATTACCCATTATTTATGCCCCCCTTCTGCCCTTCCCCTTTCTTTTCCCCCTGAGGGGGAAGAGAGGGGAAATAGCGTTTACTTCAGGGAAATGTTGATTGTCGGCACGCAAGCCTAAATTCGGGGGCGGCGCGCTGCTCCATATCCTATAAAAAAAGCACAGAAATAAATCCTGTGCTTTTTTGAGGCTGGGAAAACTTTTATCCTTTGAGCGAGCCTGCCATTAATCCACGCAAGAAATAGCGTCCTAAGAAAATATAAACGAGCAAGGTAGGCAGCGCGGCGATAAGCGAGCCTGCCATTTGGACGTTCCACGAAATGATTTGACTGCCTGCCATATTATTAAGGGCTACAGTGATGGGCCATTCGGTGTTGCCTGTGAGGATAACGGCGAAGAGAAAATCGTTCCATGCTGAGGTAAATTGCCAAATAAGCACCACAACAAAACTAGGGACGGAAATAGGGAGCAAGATATGCCTGTAAATGCCAAGCATACTTGCGCCATCAATTTTGGCGGCTTCGAGAAGTTCTTGTGGAAGGCTGGCATAGTAATTGCGAAAAGTTAAAGTGGTGATGGGCAGACCATAAATAATATGCGCTATTCCCAAACCCCACAGTCCCGTAAGCCCAATGGCACTCATAAATTGGACAAGCGGGATGATAATACTTTGATAAGGGATAAACATACCAAATAGTATAAAGGGGAAGATAATATCTGCTCCAGGAAACTTCCATTTGGAAAGCACAAAGCCATTGATAGAGCCTAACATTGAGGAGATGAGTGCAGCAGGGATTACCATTTTGAAGCTATTGTTTAAATAAGGGGCTAATTGCTTATAGGCTTCAATATAATTATCAAAGGCGATGCCTTGAGGCAATTGCCACATGGTTTGTAAATCTATTTCATCAAAACTCTTAAACCCTGTAACGAGGATGACATACATGGGAATTAGATAAAAAATAGTTAACGTAATTAGAGGAAGATAGAGCCAGTTTTTTCTTAGATTGAGTGTTTTCATAGCTCCGTCTCCATCTTTGCTGTGTAGCGCATATAGGGAATGATTAATACCGCCACACTAATTAATAGAAGGATACCAATTGCCGCACCACGTGCATAAAACAATCCATCGAAGGTTGTTTGCCACATATAAATAGCGGGCACATCGAGGGGCAATTGCTTTCCGACAACAGCTATAATAAGGTCGAATACCTTCAAGGAAGTATGTCCTAAAATAATAAGAACGCCCAAAGTAACTGGCTTAAGTATAGGCAAAATAATACGCCTATAAATTTCTACTTCACTCGCACCATCAATTCGCGCGGCTTCACGCAGTTCACCGGGCACTGCACGTAATCCCGCAAGATAAAGTGCCATTGTATACCCCGACATTTGCCAAATAGCGGCGAGGGCAATTGCCGCTATGCCCCAATATGGCGTGGTATACCACTCATTGACTAGAAAATCTAAGTTGAGCGAGGTAAAGAGGAGGTTTAGCCCACTCATCCGAGAACCTTCGGCTGGATTCATAAGCCAACGCCACACAACCCCCGTGACGATATATGAAATTGCCATAGGAAAAAGAAAAATGCTACGGAAAAACCCCTCGCCCCTTAATCCTTGGTCGAGCATAACCGCCATTAAAAAGCCAAGAATCAGGCTTCCCAACACAAATACTAAAGTAAATATAACTGTGTTGCGAATATCAATATGAAAACGGGGGTCATAAAATAAGTTCACATAGTTTTCAAAACCAGCCCACGTAAAATCTGGGTTTAAGCCTTTCCACTTACTCAAAGAAACCCGCACAGACCAAGCAATAAAACCATATACAAAAATTAAAATTGCTAAAATTGATGGAGAAACGAGAATAAAAGAAAGATATTTGTCCTTGTTTTTAAACATATATGGACCTCGTTACCTTAATGGTGCATCTACTCAACTTGCCCCTCTCCCAATAATGGGAAAGGGACAAGTTCTCCCCCAACACTAAAAAGAGCTAGCGCGGGGGAAAAGAGAATAATCTTTATTGACAGGGACCAGAGCTGACACAAGCGTCAACTAATGCAGTCTGGAAAGCTTCTGTGTCTTGACCGATCAAGAATAGGCCAAGAGCTGTATCAATTTCAGATTTCCAAGAATCGTTGGCAACTACACCGTGAGTTAATGAACCAGATACGGTATTGCTACCCCAGTCTTCCATAGCAGATTGGAGATAAACACCAAAAAGTTCGGGGTCACAATCTGTGCGAGCACAAATCGAGCCTTTGATAGGGTTGAAGGCTTCCTGACCAGCTTTAGAGCCAGCAGTTTTTAGCCATGCTTCTGCACCTTCGACGTGTGGAGCATCAGCCGCCAAAGTGAAGGAATCAGATAAGAATTGGAATACACCAACGCTACCGGGAACAGGTGCCCAGCCGTAATCTTCATTTGGAGTCATACCAAGCTCACGGAAATAACCCTCTGCCCAGTCACCCATAACATTGAAAGCGGCATCGCCATTTACAACGAGTTGGGAAGCATCTTGCCAAGACAAAGAAGCTGCATCAGAGTTCGTATAAGTTAAAACTTTAGCGAAATTATCAATAGCGACAGAAACTTCAGGACTACCCCAATCGGTTGAACCATCCCAGAGTCCATCATAAGCATCAGAGCCAAGAGAACCAAGCAAAACGGTCTCAAAGAGATGTAACTGAGTCCATTGTTCACCTAAAGCAAGCGGAATAATTTCAGCTGCTTGAAGGGTATCCATTGCGTCAAACCATTCGTCCATTGTAGTGGGCACTTCTACGCCATATTCTTCTAAAACAGCGGGGTTGTACCACATCACATTGGCGCGGTGGATATTCACAGGCACAGAATAGATATCACCCTCGTATGAAATAAGAGGAATGAGTGTTTCAGGCATAACGTCAATCCAGCCTTCAGCCTCATACAATTCATTTAATGATTGAATTTGATTCCCAGCAACGTAGGTACCAATCAACTCTTGACCAGCATGACCTTGCCAGCTATCTGGGGGATCACCAGCTTGAAGACGAGTTGCCAAAACAGCACGGGCGTTTGTGCCAGCACCACCAGCAACAGCGGCGTTGATGAATTCAATATCAGGATATTCAGCATTGAAGACTTCTATCATCGCTTCTAAACCAGCGGCTTCACCACCACCTGTCCACCAAGAGAAAACCTCAACTTCTGAGTCACCGGCTTCAGCTTCTTCAGCTTCTTCA
>CAZAWS010000003.1:7927-19231 GCA_964488755.1 uncultured Anaerolineaceae bacterium
CTTCAGCTTCTTCAGCTTCTTCAACTTCTTCAACTTCTACTTCTTCAACATCAGCTTCTTCAGAGGTTGTATCTTCGGCAACAGGTTCTGCGGGCGCAGAGCCACAGGCAGTTAATACTACTGCGGTCAAGAGGAGCATAGCAAGTAAGCTATACAAGATTTTTTTCGACATGATTTATTTCTCCTTAATAGGATTATTAGATTATTTACGAACAGAAAGAACAGTTAATAGGATTAAGGCGATTCGCACGCGTTTTTAGCTTGAGTGCTATACCCAAACAGCTTCGCGACGTAAACAAGATCAGCGTCATAGCACCTTATCCCGATCTGAATAATATATTATATCCTCGCATCACCTCCTCTATTAAATTTCGCACAGGAATCACGTTGGATAAGTTGAGCACCAAGGCACACCTGTTTTCTTTCATAATCTTTATTCTTTACAGCTGAAATAAGTAAATTCGCGCCATGACGACCAAAATCATCGAGAGGCTGGTGAATGGTTGTAAGGGGCGGGTCGAAATACGAAGTGAGAGGAATATCATCGTAACCAATCACAGAAATATCTTGGGGCACGCGCAGCCCAGCATCTCGGAGAGCACGAATTGCCCCAATCGCCATTCTGTCATTCTGCGTAAAAATGGCAGAGAAAGTTTCACCGGAATCTAAAAGTTTTTGGGTAATTTTCCCCGCCGATTTAGCCGACCAATCACCTTCTACGCTAAGGTTTTCATTTAAAGATATATCCTTTTCTGAAAAAGCCTGATGATACCCTGCCAATCTTTCTTGTGAACATTCTTCGTTTTGTGGTCCCGTAATTGTAACTATTTCTTGATGCCCCAATGCTAAAAGGTGTTGTGTGGCTAAATAACCGCCTGTTTTATCATCACAAGATACAGAAGATACCGCTTCACCCTTAGGCGTATTCTTCAGATAAACAACAGGAATCCCTTTTTCAATAAGGGGGAGCAAATGCAGATAACGCTCATCATCACGCGGGTTGAGAACAAGAAAACCATCTACACGTCTATTTAGCATCTCATCAATTAAAGGCTCTACTTTATCGGCAGAAGGCGCAGAACCTGTGAGAATAAAAAATCCCTGTCGCCGAGCTTCGGTTTGGGCACTTTCTATAATTCGAGCAAAAATATAATTGGTTAGATTGGGGGAAATACAGCCTAAAGTATACGTGTGCCCCTTTGCCATTGAGCGCGCAATTGCGTTAGGGCGGTAATCAAGTTCTGCAATGGCTTCTTCAACTTTTAGGCGTGTTGCAGGAGAGACATTTTTTCTGTTATTAATTACGCGTGAAACTGTCTGATAAGAAACATCAGCAAGAGAGGCAACATCACGAATAGTTACTTGAGAGCGTGGCAATATCTTCTCCAGAAAAAAAACATATAAAATATGTGACCGTTCACATTATATAATAATGCTAAACAATAGTCAAATTTTTTCAGGATATTCAGCCCCGATGGGGCTATAAAGGTTTTAAGCGGTGGGGGTGGGAAGTGATTGCCAAGTAAGACGCAAAAGCGGAGTCCGGAGCCTCCAAGATCTGAATTTTTCTAAAAACCCAAAATCTCCCCATTTTAGCTCCCAAACTATCACTTACTGAGTTCTCAGAAAAAGGGGAATACTAAATCTTGGCTCACCCCACAAAAACCTTCACTTGCAAAAAGCAAGCCCAAATTCAGGCGCGGCGCGGTTCTTTATCCTTCCGTCTTAATCGTGAGCATGGTGACTTCTGGTGGGCAATTATAGCGCACAGGGATTTTTCCCGTGCCAAGCCCGCGGTTTGTGTATTGCCACATTTCCCCCACTTTATATAAGCCCGCTGGATATTTCCACGCGAGATAGGGCAAAACGATAGGTCCTATATTAGGAATGACAACTTGCCCACCATGTGAATGGCCTGAGATTTGTAAATCGAAACGCTTTGTAGATACGCTGGTGTCGGCAAAATCGGGTTCATGGGCGAGCAGGATGGCGGGGTTTTCGGCGGGGAGTTGCATGAGGAGGGCGTTTAGGTCATCTTTTTTTTCCCAAATATCGTCTACACCGCAGATATAAAGCTCATCGGTGCCGCGCCTGAGGGTATAAAAAGTATTTTCGAGTTCGATAATATCGGCTTCTTGAAGCCCTTCGCGCACCGCACTTACATTTGTCCAGTGATCGTGATTGCCCATAACGGCGATATTAAGGATGTTTTTAGAAAGACGCTTTAGCTCTATTATGAGATCGTTGAGGTGCGCCTCAACTTCTGGCGTCCAGCTATGCCCGGCAAGAAAATCACCTGTATGAAAAATAATATCTGGCGATTGCTCTAGCACCAAATCTATAGCAGGGATTAGGCGTTCATGCGTCATCCAGCCGCCAATATGTATATCGCCGATAATGGCTATTTTGTATCCATCAAATGCGGGGGTAAGACGCGGTAATTCGAGAGATAATTCTACAAGGTCTAGCTCGCCCATCTCCATTTTGCTAATATATTTTGCGCCCCCCAAACCTGCGAGAAAAGTTATTGCGCCCCCTGTTCCTGCCAGTTTAAGAAAATCTCGACGAGATATTTTTTTCGTTGTCCTCTCTGTCATTTTTGCCTTGTTTTTCAATTATCTCTCGGTGGGAATGACGCTTGTTGTATTAAGCACTTCCATAAAAACTTCTTTATATAAAATGTCGTGCTCGTCTGCGTGACTTAAGAAGATAACGAGAATAGAATCATAACCATCGCGGGCAAAGGCGAAGTCTATGGGTAGACCGATGAGTGTCGTTTCGTATAATTTCCACATTAATTCGTTGGCTTTTATTTCATCAACCTGCATGGGGTAACTATCAAGCCCTATGCCGTCATAATCACCCACTAAGGCGTTCATCACGCTATCAAAATCTAGCCCTACTTTTAGCGCACTGATGCTGGTCATATCCCATAAAGAGGCTTCTCTGGAGTATGTACCAGGACTATCCTCCGATTCTGTCCAATCTGCTGGGATAGTTGTAATAACGCCCGCCTCTTCACTAACAACAGGAATCATGATGATGGGAGGCTCTCCCGTATAAGGCGTAGAAAATTCAGGAGAGGGCATCGCGGTTGCACAAGAAGTATCGAGGACTGCCGCTGGGTCAGCAAAAAAGTTCTTTACGATTTCTTGTGGGCAAGTAGAATCTTGGCTAAATGCTACGCCATGCCCCTGCGCAGGAAACTCAACATAAGTGGCGTTGCTCAAATTTTCTGCCACTTGTTTTGTCCAAAAGGGGGGCGTAGTTGAATCGTATTCGCCCGCCATAAGCAATGTCGGGATGTCGCTTGAGACAGCCTCATTTTCGCCGGGTCTGATGCCTTCTACTTGCCATGTATCACAGAGGTCAAAAATAAAGTTAGGATCACCATAAACCCAAGACAAACCAACAGCTTCTGTATTAGGATAAGAAGCGAGATCTTCGCCAACTTCTTTTGGTGTAGAAGCATAAACCTGTTCACGACAATTAATAGAGAGATAAGCCCCCGTATCAATATCGCTCACAGCACCTACAGGAAGAGATAAAATAAAACTAAGTACATTTGTTTCACCTGCATTTGCACGCCCAATAGCCTGCGGGAGAATATCCAGCAAATCAGGATCGCGCATAGCCCATAATACCGAACTCATAAAATCTACCCCGTTTACGCTACGGCTATAGTCATTTTCACGGTATCCAAAGATATTTGTTTCTAGCGGGGTAGCATCTAAATGGTCTACTATTTCTTGCAACTCACCTTCAAGGTCGGGATACGATCGCCGACATTCTTCATCTATTTCACAACCGGCATATAAAGTATCCAAAGATGTTTGAGCAACTGCCGCACTTTCATTATAAACTTTAGCCTCAATAGGTAAAACAGAATCGAGAAGGGCAGAATAAACCACTTCGGGATTTTCACGCATCACCACTTGTGCCAAACGCGTCCCGTAAGAAACGCCGAAAAGAGTCGCCTTTTCGTAGCCTAAAGCGATAATAACGTCTTTTACATCTGCCGCATTTTCCATCGTATTATAGGAAGATAAGTTTGCCCCATCTGCGGTTAAATTATCTCTACATTCGCTAAAAGCGGCTAAATAACGCGCTTCTTTTTCTTCGGCGGGAACTTCTCCAGAAGCATCCGCTTCGTAAACTTCGTCTACATTAGGGCAATCTAATTTCGGTTCAGAAAGCCCCATGCCGCGCTGGTCGAGAAGTATGAAGTCTTGTTTCCCTACAAAAGAAGAAATTGACCAATCAAAATTCTCGCTCATTAACTCAACAGTTGCCTGTCCCGGTCCCCCTTGCAAATAGATAATGGGAAAAGCCGCATAATCACTGCCACGATAAACAGCCACCGCCAAACGGATTGTTTTACTCACATCGCCATAACGGTTTTCAGGCACAATCACATAACCACAATCTACTCTTTGCTCTGGTGGTGTTTCAAAACTACATTCAGTGGGTTCAAAAACAGGCGCATAAGCTTGCGTTTCTAGTTCAGAAAAAGGCAAGGGCGTTGGCGTTGGCACTATTGTTGGCGTAGCTGTAGGCGGCATTGTAGCCGTTGCCGTTGCTGGAATAATTGCCGAAGCAATATCAGAAACTAAAGTAGGTTGAGACACAAAAATAGCCACCACGCCCCCAACAGCCAAGAAAGCTAAAATACCCAAAACTGCCAAGGCTATTTTTCTTCCCTTAGAACTAGCTTTTGCAGGTTTTTCCTCTACACCTTCATCATCATCTACATCACCCATGAAATCAAGTTCACCCAAAGGTGGCTCGGTTTCTTCTTTAGGTTCTTCTGCATCTTCATAGTAATTATCAAAAGAATCTTCACCCGTACCACCAGCAAAGGGAGAAGTAGCCACAGGGGTAGCGGCGGACCTCTCACCAAAAACTGAGTTTGTCTCTTCTGGATCTGCCCCAAATGAAGGGGCAGGGGGCAGTCCTTGACCAAAATCTGCTAAGGCTTCCTCTTCTGCTTCAGGCTCATCAAAAGAAAAAACGGGCGGTGCATCTTCTGGCTCGTCAAAAGAAAAACTAGGCACCTCATCTTTTTCTTCTGATGCTTCAGCACCAAAAACTGGCAAGCTCTCTTCCTCTGGCTCATCAAAAGAAAAGGCACCTTCTTCTTCTGGTTCATCAAAAGAAAAAGCGGGGACAGATTCTGCTTGAGGCGGCTCTGGTTTCAAATAACCCAATTGCACCAATTCATCTCGTGCTTCAAAATAGTCGGGGTCATATTTCATCGCACGCCGAAAACAATCAATTTTCTGTGCATCATTTGGCATCACCATCCCCAACCAAAACCACCCTTCTGCAGAGCGCGGGTCTTTTTGCACCACGCGCATAAGCATCTTGGTGGCTTCTTCTACTCTGCCAGCTTGCGCCGCACGAATACCTGCACTTAGTAATCTGTCCATAATTTTGCCTATGCGAGATAAATCTCACGTTACGATTCTTTGGGATGAAAAACCGCGCCGCGTACTTGGGTTCGACTTGCGTGCCTTCGGTCAACATATTTTTGGCGTAGACATTTTCCCGTTTACGCCGCACCCCAGCTTGGGATTCGGCACTCCAGCTTAGGTCGCGTTCGTCGCACCCCCTCTTTAATCTCCCCAAAAGGGGGAGAATTGCTTACTTCCCATCCAACCACATATATCTATAAATCGGGATAGAAATAGGGGTGAAAATATAGCCTTTTACATAAGGTTTTACCAGTTGATAAGAGAGCGAGTGGGTGGTGAAAAGCACGGGCGCATCGTTGACGATAATCTGCTCGGCTTCTTGGTAGAGTGCGATGCGTTTCATTATATCAGGCTCTATACGAGCGGATTCGAGCAAGGTGTCTAGCTTGGGGTTTGAATAACCGCCGTTATTTTGGGCTGAATCGCTGTGAAATAGTACATCGGCAAAATTCTCTGGGTCGGGATAATCGGCACACCAACCACCACGGAAAATTTGCCCATGCTCACCGGCATAAATTTGGTCGTAATAAAAATTTGGCTCTATATTCTCTACAATGATTTCTATATCAAAAGTTTGCTCCCACATTTGCACAATGGCGGCAACATCAGTATTGACATAAGAACCAATGCCTGAATCTGTGTAAATAATTTGGGGCAAATTTTCTGCACCACCATAAGTAGATTCTTCTAAAAGTTGGCGTGCTTCTTCAGGATTGTACATCAAGCCTTCTAGCCCGATATTAAATCCCGGCAACCCCGGCGGGAAGATGCCAATGGCGGGGAGGGCGTGTCCCTTTTTGACAATATCTATATATTTTTGCCGATCAAAAGCCTTTGAGAAGGCTTGGCGCACTTTTACGTCATCAAAGGGCGGTTGCGTAACATCAAAAACTGTGTAGCCTGTACATAAATCTACACCAGAGACAACTTCGTTGTGCATTGGTTCTGCGGGGTTGAGAAAACGGTCGGCGTAATAATAATGAAGCCCGGTCATATCAATATCACCGGATTCGTAAAGACGCACGCCAACGCCACTATATAACTCTACAACGATATTTTGAATGGCAGGCATGCCGAGATAAAAATCTTGGTTCGCTATATAGGTAATTTTCTCAAAAGGAATCCACTCGACCATTTTGAAGGGACCTGTGCCATTTGGTGTGCGGAACCATTCACTGCCAGATTCGACATTTTCTTTATCTACTACAAAAGCGGTGGGGTAAGTTAATTTGAGCAAAAAATAAGGTTTGGGCGCGTCAATGGTGATTTGAAGCGTATAGTCGTCTAAAACTTTAATGCCAGAAACACTTGTTGCGCTCCCACTTGCCAAATCTCGTGCGCCGACAATATCGCCCAGATAAGTTAGGGCAGTATCTGATTGGATAGCAGGGCTGAGAGCGCGTTCTAGGGAATAGCGTATATCTTCTGCTGTGACCACTTTGCCATTATGAAATTTTGCGTTCTCACGCAAGTGAAAAGTGTAAACTGTGCCATCTGCGCTGACTTCCCAAGTTTCGGCTAAATCGGGGCTAAGGTTGAGATATGGATCGAAAGAGACTAAGCCACTAAAGACCATTTTATTCCCAGATCCATACGTGGTGGCGGGATCGTATTCGCGCGGATTGGTGCTCTCTCCCCCTGATAATACTAAAGTTTGGGAGTCATTTTGTCGCAATTTGCTCGCAGAGGCGTTGTCGGGGACGGCTATAAAGATGAGTGTTGCGAGAAAAGCAAGTACGAAAAAACTAAGGGCGGCACTTCGCTGTGCAGAAGCCCTTACTACGAGGGAGGGTTTAGATTTTTTCATTTTCAGTTCCTTTTTTGCTCTTTTTGACCAAAAAGAAAATTAATATGCCTACACTCAGAAAGAGCAAAATCCCACCGCCACAGCAACATAAATAAATTAATACCAGAGCAATAGGATCTAACATACCGTTTTCATCAGAAGCGGGAGAATCTTTTTCAGGAGATGAGGTTGGCATGTCAAAAGGCGTTGGCGTAATGAGTAGCGATTCCCCCGCGTAGGGAACATAAGTCGGCACAAAAGTTGGGGTCGCTTGTGCGGTTGGTTGAGCAGAAGCCTGTTGAGGTCGCGCGTGAATCGCATCCCGCCATTCGGCTTCCAAGCCGTCCACGTCAAATCCATAAGCTTTGATGAGCGCATCGTCAATCGCTGTCCCGTCCCGCAGAGCGACCAAAACCAAATTGACTTTCTCTTGCCCGTAAGTTTCTACCATAAATTTGACAACGCTATATGATTGACTATACGAAAGATTAGCCTTGATGGAATCTTCTGAAAAGCCGCCATTAAGAGTACGAAGTGGAAAAAGTTCGTCATTATCAATAGCATCTTGAAGTTGTCTCGCAGAATTTTGGTCTAACTCGCCTTCGTTATAAACTGCCAAACCTTCGTTAAGCCAAGTGGGCACATCGCCCAAACAAGAAAATGTGAGATGCCCCACCACAATATGCGTCAACTCGTGCTTGACCGTACCACGCCCCCATTCGAGATCGCCGTTGCCCGAAATACCGATAATCACAATGCTGTTGCCTGGGTATGCCAATCCGCCCGTCCATGTTGGCTCGTAGAGAATGGCATCTTTCATATCTTCGGTATCGCCGTAAATATAAAAGTTGATTGGGTAGTCGGGCACTAAACCGGCATCTTCTTCGAGCAACACCAGCCCTTCTTCGGCAGTGCCGAGAAGGTCTTCTGCAAAAACCTGATTGCCCTTATACCAGTGCAAATTGAGATAGCCCGAAGTGACCGTCTGCCAATCGTGTTCAGAATCGAGCCATATAATTGTCTCTTTCTCCGAAACTTTTTCAGCCCCACTCTCATCGGCGTATCGCCACTGCCACCATAAGGTTGCGCCCGGCGGCAAGGATCCCGATTGCTTCATTTCCCACGTCCACTCCACATCTACGCTTGTCGCCGGCTCAAATTGCGGAAAAGCTTTGGCAATCACCGTGCCACAAGTTAGCGCGTCTACGCCGTATTCTAATTCCACCGCCGTAATCGGCACATCGCTTTCAAAACTTGCGCTAAAAGTGATTGAATCAGGGAAATTTAAGCTAACTTCATTATTGGTGATTTCTAACGCGGAGGCAGATGGATTTCTGAAAGCTAGATTTAGAAGCAGCAAAACTAATAGTAAAACGATTTTTTTTGTTTTCATAATTATATAGTACCGCAAAGGGTAGATGAAAAAGATTTTTAGGTCACACAAAGTTTATACAGTATAATTGTATTCTATAGCTATTGCAAAACTTTTTATTTTGACTTGATGCGAAAGAGAGAGAAAAATGAACGAACAAACCTTAACGATAACTTTACCAAACACCATTTACGACCGTGTTAAAATAACTGCCCAAGCAACTGCGCTAACATCAGAAGAAGTCATCAAACAATCAATTTCACTTTTACTCCCTGCTTTTGAAAGTAATATATCAACATCATCCCGTCTAAAACTCAGCAAGTTTTCATTATTAAGTGACGTTGAACTCTGGAAAAAAGCGAACTCTATTATGGGGAGTGCCAATCAATCACGTTTAGAAGAATTAGCACAATTACAAAAAGAAAAGCCACTCAAAGAAGATGAACAAACTGAACTAGATAATTTAATGGCTAAGGCGCAACGCATTATGCTATCTAAAGCAGAAGCTCGTCGCGTTTTAGCACAACGCGGGCATGTCGTTTTTAAGTCATACGAACTTTAATATGACCATACCAACAAAACTACGCATCTCTCTAGAAAAACGAGATAAAAAGCGTTGTGCCT
This sequence comes from uncultured Anaerolineaceae bacterium, assembly GCA_964488755.1. GTDB lineage: Bacteria > Chloroflexota > Anaerolineae > Anaerolineales > Villigracilaceae > Desulfolinea. The sequence goes on from CAZAWS010000003.1 coordinate 17,184, forward strand.
ATTGTCTTACAAGTGAAGATAATTGTGGTCTTAAAATGCACGTTGATCACATCACGCCAGAAGCAAGCGGGGGAGATACTACAAGCGAAAATTTATGTCTGGCTTGTTTTTCTTGCAACGTACACAAAGGCGCAAAACAAACAGGACTCGACCCAATAACACAAGAAATCACGCAGTTATTTCACCCACTGAAACAAAAATGGAACGAACATTTTCGCTGGGATGAAAACAAGGAAAAAATAATAGGGTTATCTCCTTGCGGAAGAGCAACTATATCCATCTTAAAAATGAACAATCCCACAGTGGCAAACGCCCGAAAGCGTTGGGTTAGTGCTGGTTGGCATCCACCCAAACTATAAAAAAGGTCACGCAAAGCGTGACCTTTTCTCTTTAATACTTCATTATGCTTTCCAAATCATCCAAACTGTTCAAATGAATTCGCATCACCCGCCTGCCCACCCCGTCTAGCGCGGCATAATCGCCAAGCACCTGCGCTCGTTCGAGCGTGCCAAAGCTCATTCCCTGCGTGGGGATCTCAATATCATTTTCTACATCTGTCGTAATTTGAATAAACAAACCATTATTCGCGCCGCCCTTATGTAGCTGCCCGGTTGAGTGCAAAAATCGGGGACCAAATCCGAGCGTGGTTGCTAATCCTGTTTTTTCTTGGATTGATTTGCGGATTTTTTGGAGGGATGCGCTCATCTGGCTATTGCGCGGCAAATAGGCTTGGATGCTGACGTAATCGCCCACTTGCCCTTTATCTAAAAACGAGTCAAGTGCGGAGTTCAGGCTTGCTTCCGTTATATCAACATTGGTGCGAATTTCGACATCTTCCCCCGCCCAAGTCGGCTCACCTTCATCCAGCTCACCTTTCTGGCTATACGCAGTAATTTGGGCGCGAGCTTCTATCTTGGCGGCTTCAACATTGGGTTGGTCAAAAGCATTTACGCCCAAAATATGGCAAGCGATGGCAGTTGCGTATTCCCAGCGATAGAATTCAGTAAATAAAGAATAGCTATCAGTTGTCTGTATTACAAGAACAGGTTGATTTGCTTTCTCTAGCTCAACGATAAAATCATCGTGTTCGCCATTTTGACGAAGATAAATAAAATAGCGGTCATCGCCATATTCACTTGCGGGGAGATGGGCTTCTCCGTCAATAGGCACAATCCCTTTTCCTTCTTTGCCCGTAGATTCAGCAATCAGTTGTTCTGCCCACGCCCCAAAAGAGTCAAAAGCAGAATCGGTAATGAGCGTTAATTTATCGCGTCCCGCCAAAAATGCTTCGCCCATGACTGCACCTAAAAATAACGCGTCTTCTGTATCGTTCATCACTGTTGATGCAGAAGTGAGTGCTCTATTCGCGTCAATGCCCATCAACGCGGCGGGAACAAGTCCAAACGCGGTTAATGCAGAATAACGTCCGCCTACCGTAGAATCTGCCATGAAGATTTTGCGGAAGTTGCGTTCTATAGCCATTTTCTCTAGATTTGAGTCGGGGTCTGTGATGGCTATAAAGTGACTGCCATCTTCACCGCTTTGCTCCCAGAAATAATAATACGCAGACATGGTTTCAGCTGTTCCACCCGATTTACTTGCCACAATATAAAGCGTTTCATCGGGCGGAAAGTTTTTGCGTGCTTCGGCGACTTGGGCGGGGTCGGTCGAATCTAAAATGGCAAATGCCCTCACCCCTCCCCCCTCTCCCTCAGGGAGAGGGAAATCTGCTTCAAAAGTTAGAGACATCACTTCGGGACCTAAAGATGATCCGCCCATGCCAAGGAGCAAAACTTTCTTGATGCCCGCATCTTTGACTTCTTGGGCAAATTTCATCGTTTCTTTGGCTAATTCACGAGATGTTTCGGGCAATTTTAGCCAGCCAAGACGAATTTTGATTTCTTCCTGTCCGGCGGGGTCTTGCGTCCATAACGTGGGGTCGTTGATTAAAAGACGCGCGGGAACAGAATCGGTGTTGAGGTCGGTAATCCGTTGATTAACGGAAGCAAGTAAAAGTCCAAGTTTGTCGCGGTTCATATCCTATCCTT
>CAZAWS010000003.1:19331-23582 GCA_964488755.1 uncultured Anaerolineaceae bacterium
GTAAACGCATCCGCAAAAGATTTCACACCTGCATCTTCCAATTTTTGAGTGGCATCATCCAGAGAGATTCCCTCTAATGCCAAATTAAAAATTGCTTGATGCGCCAAATCCAAATCGGCTTTGAGCGTTGCTGCCGCTGTGCCATGATCTTTGAAAGCATCCAAAGTTTTCGGCGGGACAGTGTTGACGGTAGCCGCGCCGATGAGTTCGTCAATATAGAGCGTATCAGGGTAGGCGGGATTTTTGGTGCTGGTTGATGCCCAAAGCGGACGCTGATAATTTGCCTGAACGAGCTGCAATTTGCCAAAACGAACATCGCTAAAAACCTGCTGAAAGGCTTCGTAGGCAAGTTTGGCGTTGGCGATGGCAATTTTGCCGCGCAAGGGGGAGTTTTCGGGGAGTTGGTCGTCAATAATACTATCGAGGCGAGAGATGAAGAAAGAGGCAACAGAGTGAACGTGCCCAAGGCTTCCCTCACCCCCAGCCCCTCTCCCAGAAACGGGAGATGGAAGGCTACCCGCAAGAACACGATCTTCGAGACCACTGAGGTAGGCATCCATGACTTCGCGGTAACGAGCGATGGAGAAAATGAGGGTCACATTAACATTAATTCCCGCCGCGATTGCCTGACGGATAGCCGGCAAACCGGCTTTTGTGGCGGGAATTTTTATCATCAGGTTGGGCTTGTTGACACGCGCCCAAAGTTCTTTTGCTTGCTTGACCGTGCCTTCGCTATCATTTGCTAAATAAGGGTTCACTTCGAGCGAAACATAGCCATCGCTCCCTTCACTTTCTTTGTAGAGGGGCGTAAAAATGTCGCAAGCATCCTGAATATCTTTTACAGCAAGTTCCCAAAAGATTTTTTCCGCATCCCAGCCATCAGCGAGCAACGGTTTGAGGGCTTCATCGTAATCATTTGAGTTCGCGATGGCGTTTTGGAAAATGCTGGGGTTCGATGTCACGCCGCGAATATCGCCGCGTTCAATCATGGCGGCTAGTTCACCGTTTTCAAGTAATTCTCGTTGGATATTGTCGTACCAGATGGATTGCCCTAGGGCTGTAAGTTCTTGAATGGGGTTCATAAGATCCTTCGTTTGAATGTTTGAATGTTTGAATGTTGAAAGGTTGGAAAGGTTGGAAAGTTAGAAGGTTAGACTTCGTAGGTTGGCGTGTTTTCGCGAACGATGCGAGATTTTGGGTTTCGTTCGAGATAGGCGAGAAAACCAGCAATTTGACCAGAGGCTTTTTCAGCTAGCCAAAGGCTTTCTTAAAATTCTCATCTAAAATATAAGATAAATCGTGCGTCACATAAAGCTGAGAACGAACTTCTTCCGCAGAGGCTTTTGCATACCCTAGATAGCGATTAAATTGTGGTTGCATTTTGCTCTCAAAACCTTCGGCGATATTGCTCATAACAGAAACAGAAGCTCGGCGAATTTGGTCTTTTAGTCCAAAATCCCGTTCAAATTTCCCTTGATTTGAGAACGCCTAGATCAGTTTTGTTAATTCTCGCGCTGTTTTCCACGCTTCAATTTCTTCAAATCTCCGAATAGTTGCCATAAAAATCTCCTGCCAAAGCGTTGGAAGGTTACGAGGTTGGCGGGTTGCAAAAACAACTTTCAAACCTTCCAACCTTCAAACTTTTTAACGCAGTCTCAAAACGCCAAAAATTATCAATATAATGCCCGTCACGGCGTAAATAGCGCGGGAGGCGTTTTTGCTTAATTTCGGTTCATCCGATTTTTCTATGCTTTCGCCTTTTGCTGCGCTATATAAGCTAAAAATGCCGCCGCCAATAAGAAAAAGGGCATAAATTCTTTCAAATTCCATAGCTTGTCTGCTCCGAAGTGCAACGCATCTTGGAGATGCAATGCACGTATTATTTTAAAATCTCTTTTGCGCGCTTCACCACATTCTCAACCGTGAAGCCGTATTCTTCAAAAATCTTCTGTGCGGGTGCGGATGCGCCATATTTTTCTATGGATAAAACGCCGCCTTCGCTACCGACATATTTCCACCACCCTTGCGCGATGCCCATCTCGACCGCCAACCTGCTCTTCATCTGCGGCGGGAGAACGGACTTGCGGTAGGCTTGATCCTGTTTCTCAAAGATTTCCACTGAGGGGACAGAGACAACGCGCGCCATAATCCCTTCTTCGGCGAGTTTTTCTGCCGCGGAGAGAATTAAACTTACTTCTGAACCAGATGCCATCAAAATAATATCAGGGTTTTCGCCAAAATCTTTCAAAATATACGCGCCCTTTTCTACATGAGTTTCTTGCGCCAAAGTTGGTAAGTTTTGACGTGTAAGAATGAGCGAAGTTGTTCCATGCCTATTCTCAACGGCAGATTTCCATGCTTGAGCCGTTTCGTTTGCATCTGCGGGACGAATAACGGTCATATTCGGGATTGCACGCAAAGAAGCCACCTGCTCAATGGGCTGATGTGTAGGTCCATCTTCGCCAACACCGATGCTGTCGTGAGTGAATACCCAAATAGATGGATAACCTGACAAGGCGGCTACACGCAGTGCACCGCGCATATAATCAGAAAAAACTAAGAAAGTGCCCCCATAAGGAATAATGCCACCGTGAACAGACATTGCGTTGACGATTGCACCCATCGCGTGTTCACGTACGCCAAAGTGCATATTTCGCCCTGCGGGGGTGATGGCAGAGAAGGCTTCTTCGCCCTCGATCCACGTTTTGTTAGAAGGAGCTAAATCTGCCGAGCCGCCCATGAATTCAGGAATGGCTTCGGCGAGTGCGTTCAACACTTTGCCAGAAGAAACGCGAGTAGCCATTCCTTTTTCATCGGCTTCAAAGGTGGGGAGCGCATCTGTCCAATTGTCTGGGAGTTCGCCAGCAATGCGCCTTTTCAACTCTTTACCTTTTGTTGGCGCAATTCGTCCGTAGGCTTCTAAACGCATTTTCCAATCGGCTTCCAGTTCACGTCCGCGCGGGACAGCTTCGCGGAAATGTCCCAGTACATCATCAGGGATATGGAAACGCGGCTCAACGACCCATCCCGCATTCTCTTTGGCGGTAGCAAGTTCAACGTCACCGAGCGGTGCGCCGTGTACACCGCTAGTCCCCTGCTTATTGGGGGCACCAAAGCCGATGATAGTGCGGCACATAATAATCGATGGACGCGAATCCGCTTTAGCCATTTTAATTGCGGAGTCGATTACCTCCACATCGTTGCCATCTTCCACAGTCTGCACATGCCAGCCATAAGATTCAAAACGCTTGGCGCGATTTTCAGTGAAAGCCAAATCGGTTGAGCCATCGATAGAAATATGATTATCATCATAAAGATAGATAAGTTTACCCAATTTGAGCGTGCCAGCCAGCGAGGCGGCTTCGGAGGCGATGCCTTCCATCAAATCGCCATCGGTGACAATCGCGTAAACATAATGGTCAATAATTTTCTGCCCCATTTGGTTGAAGCGAGCGGACAGATGAGCTTCGGCTATGGCAAAACCAACGCCGTTCGCAAATCCCATACCGAGCGGTCCTGTGGTAAGTTCCACGCCGGGGGTATGCCCATATTCGGGATGTCCGGGCGTGAGGCTGCCCCACTGACGGAATTTCTTCAAGTCATCAAGTGAAACATCGTAACCCGTGAGATGCAGAAGGGCATAAAGCAATGCAGAGCCATGCCCGCCAGAGAGAATGAAGCGATCGCGGTCAAACCATTTTGGGTTTTTAGGATAGTGACGCAGATGACGCGTCCAGACGGTATATGCCATCACCGCCGCGCCCATTGGCAAACCGGGATGTCCAGAATTCGCTTCTTGGATAGCATCGGCGGAGAGGAAGCGCAAAGCATTGATTGCACGTTGTTGAGTTGTGGTTGTGTCCATTATAATTACCTCTATTGAGTTTCAAGTTTTTAGAAAATGATTTTAGAATAAGGCTAATTTTACCATTTTGAGAGAAAAGAAATGTTTCAAAAGCCTTAGAAGTTTTGAATCTTTGGGCGTTTTCAAAAAAAGAAACCATGAAATTACACAAATTTACACGAAGAGTGAAATAAATCTGCGAGATCCGTAGTCCGCATTGTATATTTTAAAATATTACACCTGTGTTTATTCAAGCTGTGGCTTCATGCCAATCAAAATATGAGATCGACATAATGATAATACTCTAACCATTCTTCAACGGACAGAGTTAGTCCTGGGAAGCACTAAAGAATTGTTGGTTAATTTTACGCCGCCCCCTCTGCCCTTCGGGCATCTCCCCCAAAATG
>CAZAWS010000004.1:0-18272 GCA_964488755.1 uncultured Anaerolineaceae bacterium
CTAATACGGCAACTTTTGGTGTACTCTCTGTGCTGAACACTTCGGCACGGTGGCGCGAGACATTCACCGCCACGATGTATAAATCACGGAAACCGCGAGCGTGGAATTCGCTAAAAGTGGCTCGTCCATTTCCTTCGCAATGGCTGGCAATGATGCCCTCTAGCCATTCGGCAGTATAACGGCTGGAGTACACGCCAAAGTGATGCACTAAACGGTTGATTGTGTTTAAATTGCCGCGCACTTTGCCCAGCGATGCTTCCAACAGATGGTTTTCAGTTGGAGTACCCTCCTCGCTCATGGAGTAGGCTCGCACTTGTGTGAGATCGAGGGTTTTATAAATCTGAATCGTCTCTTCTGCGCTTAAGCGAAAACTGAGCAAAGTGGCTTGTAACGCTCCTGCCGATGTTCCGCCCACTCTTTCGATTTTCTTTAGAATACCGTGTTCTTCCAGCACGCGCAGCACGCCGTGGTAGCCGTAGGCTTTGACACCGCCACCCTGAAAAACCAAATTTCGGAAGGGATATTCGGATGAAAGGGAGGGGAATGAAATAAAAGATTGCTTTGCCATATTAAATCCTTGTGGGTATCTTGATGATATTTTTCAGAGTAATAGGCATTTTATCACGAGCGAGGATAGCTGATAGGCGTGATTTTTTTAATTTGGTAAGGCAATATGTTTTACTTCTTCCCCACTTCAGGTTGAAATCGGTATCTATTAACCACTATAGGAGACTCTTTACAAACTGGTTCTGGGCTTTGATGTCGAGGTATTGCTGGCGGACGGGGGTGTTTTTTTCTCTGTCATAAGGATAATTTTAGCCTGTTTTTAACCGCTAATCTTCGCGAAAAGTAAAAAACAATGATACCCGAATGGGTATGGCGAAGATTTGTGGTTAAGGGAATCGTAAAGCCTTGTGCGTTTTGTGTTTAACTCCCCTTTGTACTATACTTTTGGTGCAGATTTGTAGAGAAGAGGCATCTTCTCAAAATGTAGGGTCGCCCATTTGCGGTCGCCCAACTGGGCAAGGGCGAGCCTTGCCCCTACCCCAAATTGTTGAGAAGGTACGAGAAAAGCAATATCTGGCTATCGAATGAGAAAAAGAGCAAATAATGAAAAAACTAAATGAACTATCGTTAAAAGAAAGAGAAAAACTGTTTAGGCAACTTCGCATTTCTATCACGCATCATTCAAACGCGATCGAAGGGACAACGCTATCTTACAGTGAAACAAAAGAATTATTAGAATCTGGGCGTACAGCAAATGGCAAGCCTCTAGGGGAGCAATTGTTAATTCTAGGTTTTGCAAAAGCCTATGATGTGATAATCCGCGAGGCTTCAAATAAAGAAAATATCCTTGATAGTGATTTCATAAAAGACATACATGCTATCATTTTTGAAGATGCTCTACGGATATCGCCTGAATATATCGCTAAACCCGTTGGCGCATATAGAACTGACGAAAGAAGCATAAAAGGGGTGGATGTCAAATTATCTGCCCCCAATATGATTGCCAATGATCTTGAAAATTTGCTATATAGAAAGCAATCTAATCAAATAGACTTGCTAGATATAGCCGAATTTCATCTGCTTTTCGAAAGAATACATCCATTTTCCGATGGCAATGGCAGGGTAGGAAGACTAATTATGGCGTATCAAGCGATACAAAACAATATCATTCCGCCCCTGATAAAAAATGAAGACAGAACGCAATACTTGGATGCAATTAATGATAAAAACACCTTGTATGAATTTTTGAACAATTGCATTGTTAAAAGTTCAGCATTGATTGAGCTGTAATTTTAGGATTTTGTAAATATGCCTTTTACCCAAAATCGGGGAGTTCGCTACTTCCAATTTCAAAATTTTCCGCAAAGCATAACGCACGCCATTTTCACCCGTCAGGGAGGCGTTAGCCCCGCACCCTGGGATTCACTTAACGTAGGCGGGACGGTGGGAGATTCCCCCGCCAATATACGCGAGAATCGTCTGCGTGCATTTCGCGCGCTGGGACGTGACCCCGAATCCCTTTTTGACCTGTGGCAGGTTCACAGTACCCGAACAGTTTTTGCAACTGAAGCACGTCCCCCAAATGCACATGAAGATAAAGGGGATTTGATTTTTACTGACAATCCCGAAGTCACGCTTTATATGCGTTTCGCCGATTGTACGCCGCTCCTTTTTTCTGATGAAAACCTTGGCGTTATTGGCATTGCTCACGCGGGTTGGCAAGGAACAGTGAAAGGTGTTGCCACTGCCGCCATCAATGCCATGTGCGAGCACTACGGCTCAAAACCTGAAAATATCCAAGCGGGGATAGGTCCCTCCATCGGCGTAGACCATTACGAAGTTGGCGATGATGTCATCAATCAAGTTCGCGAAAGTTTCGGCACAGATGCCGAATCCCTGCTCCCCAAATATGGTGAACGCAGGCATTTTGATATGTGGCAAGCAAATCGCATTCAGTTAGAGCGGGCGGGCGTAAAGCAAATAGAAACCGCCAATCTCTGCACCGCATGCCATCTGGACGATTGGTATTCTCATCGCGCCGAAAAAGGCAAAACGGGACGCTTTGGTGCCCTGATCGCGCTGAACAAGTAAAACATAGAGCAACGTTTAGCCAGATAATTTCAATATGCAGCTCACATTTCCTCATACAACTCCTGTGGACGGTTACGCGAAAGCAGCAACAAGGCAGAGAAAAACAACGGTTACGCGCAGTTTATTTACGCAAAATTAGGATTAACCATGAGAAGGTTCGTGGTTATGCGCAAAAAGAGCGTATTGACTGAAAACAAGCTAACTTTCCCGAACGAAAATTTTGAGCTAAAATTTATTGAAAATATTAGTGGCACACTGCATCTGCTCTTGGATGCGTTAGCACCGCGAGTCCAACCAACATCCCTTGTGCAACCCGAACTGCACCGCATCTTTAAAGATGCTGTGCAGCTCTATCACTATGATTTTGAACCATTACAAAAAAAAGGCTCTGTATAGAGCCTTTTTTTCTTGCCATTGTAAAAATTGTTATTTTCAATCAGAGGATTGTTTGTTCAACCAATCAATAATTTTCTTGAAAACCTCATCATGCTCAGGCTCATTATGTGTTTCGTGATAAAGTCCATCCCATATTTTTAGCGTGACATTTTCACCCGCTTTATCAGCAAATTCACGGCTTGCTTCAGAAGAAGTAATTTTATCAGCACTGCCGTGCATCAATAAAAGGGGAAGAGAAAATTCTTCTGCATGTTCTAATGCCCAAAGCCCAGATTCATACATCCCAACAAAAAGGCGAGCCGAGATTTTGTCGTGAACAAGCGAGTCTTCTTCGTAGGCACGCACCACTTCTGGGTCACGCGAAAGGCTAGATGTCTCCAAGCCAGAAGACATGATATATGAGGGGTAAATTTTATTCATCATTTTTCCCATAAAAACCTGAATAGCGGGCGGCTCGAAGGCTAATCTAAGCCACGGGCTGGTAGAGATTATGCCCACAATATCAGGCTTACGCCTCAACGCATAATTGAGCACAAGGTTGCCCCCCATGCTGTGCCCATATAAAATACGCGGCACATTTGGATAATCATCTTCAATTTCTGCAAGAAAAACATCTATATCATCAAGCAAGGTGTCGTAAGACGGAATATGCCCACGCGTGCCAGCTGATTGTCCATGCCCACGATGGTCGAATCCAACGAAGGTATAGTTGGCATTATTTAATGCAAGAGCAAGATGCTCATAACGTTCGATATGTTCTCCATGCCCGTGCACCATACACACAATTGCCTTAGGGGGGGGAGCTGAAGGATAAGCGTGCCCAAAAAGTTCTAGACCGTCTTTACTCTTGAAACGCCATTTAATCTTGCTGTTTTTTTCTTCACTCATTATTATTCTCCAAAGGTTAACTTAAACTCACAATTTGTATCACCCATTGCCTGACAAGAAGTTTCTTCAATTAAAGGATCTTTTGAAGTTGCCCAGTAAATTGCCTCACGCATCAAACCATGTGTAATATGGCAAATTGGCTCATCACCGCGCTGATTGTATGTTGTCGGGCTGATGTTGTCGGAGAGAATCAAGTTGAGGTCAAGTGTGTGGACGCTCATCTCTCCATCTTCGGTATCCAATAAACGGGTGAGCAATTCTAATGAAGATTTTCGTCTCATCATCTCTGGCATCCCCCGTAAAATTTTAGCTTGTGCTTTCTCTTTAAAGGAGGCATTTTTAAGCAGGTTTCCCCAAAGCTTGCTCCCTATCCGTTGCAAGATGCCGCGTGCGCCGCGCCCATAATAGGCACGAATAGCTTGCTGTAACCCAGCATAAACTTCAGCTGCGTCCTCTTGGCTCATTTTTCCCAGATATTCACGTTTTGCCCAGACCATTGGGAATTCCGATTTTGCTAGTACAACGGGGAGGTTTTTTTCACCAATTTCTGCCGAAATAATGCCCACAACTTCCTGCAATAATTTAGTTGAAAATTTTGCCTGTTTATTTGTCATTATTCCATCTCTCCTATTTCAAAGCGGCATCTTCACGTTGCGTCATCATATATCCTTTTCTTGATCACGCCCTGCAATCTGAAAGCTATAAATCGGATATTCTTCTTCTGTGCGCTTGAACCCACTTTTTTCATAAAGAGCAATAGAATGTTCATTTTTGCTCTGCGTATTTACGCTTATTTGTGTAATTTCTTTAGCCAATACTTTCTCAATTAAGTCACCAATTAATGCAGAGGCGATTCCCTGTCTTTGCATTTTAGCGCGTACTGCCAGCCTAGCAAGATGTGCCCCAAAAGGGCTATATGTGCTAATTTGATAACCGACAATGCCTTCTTCTGATTCAGCCACCGTTGCACTTACGGCTTCTGAGTAGGCTTGTTGTAAAACAGATAAAGGATTATGCCAAAGAGGCATAAAAGCATCTGCGTCTACGTCTACAACCCACGGAAGATCCACTTCGGTCATCTTTCGAAATCTAATGCCTTTGGGCTGACTCCATGAGGGCGGCTTTTCTCCTTCCCAAGACATTATTAAAATTTGTTCTTCGTTTTGAAAACCACTTTGCCTAAGCAGGGATTCCATCCATCCCTTTACTGTAATCGCAGAGATTTTGATTTTACCTTTTTTTTCTAAATCTTCTTTGGCTTTTCCCCATAAAGCATCCCATGCCTCTTGGGTAGTCAAATTCTCTTTATGCGTAAAAAATCTTAGCCAAGCTTCTTCATTTTTTTCTTTGGGGCAAGCCAAAGCCGCCATAATATGCGAGTTTCGTTCAAGTACCCAATAAAAAGGCGAGTCGAGCCAATCGGTGGGATTTCTCCAATCCAGATGACGATGCACATGCTTTTCAAAAAACATCAAATTAGCAATCTCTTGCTTGTCATTAGCAAGCGCAAAGCGGATTTGATAGTTTTTTATCATCTGGTAATTAGCCCCAAAAGAAATCTCAAAAAACGCTGGAAGATATTTGGATTCTCTACAGCCCCCTGCGCTTGGAGCATAGTAAAGGCTGTATCTTCAAATTTTCCTCTACTCAACTCAATGGCTGCAATAGATTTCAAAACTGTTTCCTCGTAATCTTTTTCTCCTATCTCCCCAAATAATCGAGCCGATTTTTGATAAAGATCAATCGCTTCCTGCTTATCCCCAAGTTCGCCTAAAGCGGCGGCTTGATTGCCCAAAGCCATTGCTTGCCGTAGTTTATCATCGGCTTCTTCAAAGACAAGGTCTGTTCCCTTTGCCGCTTCTAAAGATTCTTTAGCCTTACCAGCTTGCAAAAGGGCTACGCTAAGATTATTTTTTGCTTCGGCGGCATCTAAAAAATTCTCTTCTGCCAAATAAACCTCCGCAGTTTCCGAAAAAATCTGAACTGCGTTTTCAAAATCACCTTCGCCGAAGGCTTTTTTTCCCTTTTCAGAAAGTTCTATAGCCGTGTTTTCCATAGTTTAATACCTATAGTCTTAAAAAGTAATATCCAAAATTCCTTCGGCAACCATGCGCAACTTTTCAGCAGAAAAATCGCTCAGTTTTAGTGCCAATTCAAGGTAAGGTCGGTTAATGGGCTGGCGAACAAACTCTTGTAATTCAGGCGGAAGCTCAAGAAAATCAACAACTGCGTTCTGGCGCATCATCCACTGCCCAATGGGTCCATTTTTATCTAAAAACTTATCCATGTCGCTGCCCAAAACTGAAATCAACACCTCCAATTCTGGGACGGGGATTGAGCGTTCGCCTAGCTCATAAGCCTTAATTCGCCCCTTAGGCATTTCGGCTTCCTTCGCCAACGCCTTCATAGAATACCCGGATTCCCTTCGTTCTTGGCGCAATAAAGCACCAATAATTCGTTGGCGTAACTCAACCAAGCGAGCAAAATTAATCTCTTCCAGAGGGGATGGATCGTCAGAGATCGCTTCTGTACCCCAAAAATGAGCAATGGGCAAACCAAAAAGCATGCTCAAGGCTTCTAGCTCTGGTAAAGAAGGCGATTTTTTTCCGTTTTCATAAGAACTATAAGTGCCTGAGCCAACGCCAATGGCTTCGGCACACTCCTTCATACTTAAACTAGATGCTTGGCGAGCATCCTTAATAAGGGCACCAAGTGTTTTTGAACGCAAGATAATTCGTGTCTTAGATTCCATAATTTCCTCGTAAAAAGTCAAATAAAACTCAACCCGATTATAGCAGACTTACAGGATAATTTTTCTAATTTTATATAATGGGATGACAAGCCGCGCCGCGCGTGATTGTCGCTTGCGTGCCATCTATTCCCTTTATTTTGGCGTAAACGCTTTTCTGCTCACGCCGAGAAACTGCTTGGGTGCCGCACCCAAGCCTAAACGCGTATGTCGCGGCTGAAAGCATCCATTCCCATAAAAGAGAACGAGTTCCTCATGTTTCCATTAGGGTCTAACGCCGTCTTCTTTTTCTATCTCGGTTTGAAGAAAGGATATTTGCCACGCTTCCGCCAAAGACATCTGCGCCAAGGTTGAAGCCGGCATCTTCTAGCTTAGAAGCAAACATAGGACGCAAACCAGTTGGCTCTGTTCTCCCGATGATTTTGCCATCACGAATTCCTTCTTGCTTGAATTTGAAAATATCGCTTAAGATGACTGTGTCCCCTTCCATGCCAGCAACTTCGCTAACGGCAACTACTTTACGAGAGCCATCTCTAAGCCGTGTTTGCTGGACAATAAGGTCTACAGCAGAGGCAATTTGCTTATTGACAACGTCTATGGGTAAATCCATCCCCGCCATGAGAACAAGGGTGGCTAAACGCGCTATTGCATCTCTGGGCGAGTTAGAGTGGACGGTTGCTAGAGAACCATCGTGCCCTGTGTTCATGGCTTGAAGCATATCTAGGGCTTCTCCGCCGCGAACCTCACCAACAATAATTCTATCGGGGCGCATACGGAGGGAATTTCTCACTAAATCTCGAATGCTTACGCCCCCTTCTCCTTCTGCGTTTGGCGGTTTGGTCTCAAGACGAACAACGTGGTCTTGCTGGAGTTGTAATTCTGCGGCATCTTCAAGGGTGACAATGCGTTCATCCCCCCCAATAAAGCTAGACAGAACATTGAGCAAAGTTGTTTTCCCTGAGCCTGTGCCTCCAGAGATAATGACATTGAGCCGAGCGGCAACACATGCTCGCAAAAATTCTGCCATTCCTTCTGTCATTGAGCCAAAACTGATTAAATCTGTTACCCCTAATTTGTCTTCGGAAAATTTCCGGATGGTTATTGAAGGTCCGTCAATGGCAACGGGTGGAATGATGGCGTTTACGCGTGAGCCATCGGGGAGGCGTGCGTCTACAGTGGGGCTATCTTCATCTACTCGGCGACCTAGAGGAGCAATAATCCGCTCGATGATTCTACGAACATGGTCGTCATCTTCAAATTTTATGGGTGTTTTTATAAGTTTTCCGTTACGTTCAACGTAGACGCTTTTAGGTCCGTTAACCATTATTTCGGTTACGCTCGCATCTCCCAAAAGTTTTTGAATAGGACCAAAGCCAAAAATTTCATTGCCCACTTCTTTGAACATGCGAGCGCGCATATCGTCTGGCAAATTCACATTGGCTCGTTTGTATATCTCATCTAAGCGTCCTATAGCAAATTTTTTGCGCTCTTCTGAGGCAAGATCGCTCCCTTCTAGCTCACGAGAAACTGTGTTGATGAGGTAGTATTTCAGTTTAAGTAGATCGGGGGAAGAAAGCGCGGTAGGCGAGGCACTTGCTGTGCCCATTTTCAATCTACTCATGAAATGCTCCCTTTGTCTTCTATATCATCTTCTTCGGAAATAACCCACACAATTTGCTCTCTTTGGAGGGCGAGAAAATCACTTTGGTACAGTGTTTTTCCTTCTGCATCGAGTACGCTGGCTTCTGTGAGTGCGATAATACTACGACCATTATCTAGCTCATCTTGTAAGCGTTTATCTTGCCGAACGTGGATAGTGCCTCGGATAAGGTGTTTGGTGGTTTGAACAAGAACGTCTATCAAATCTTTAGAAATCACCTCTGTAAAAACTTTACCTTTGTTGTCATATTCGTAGTTCATTGGTATCTGTATCTCCTAGTGAATCGAAGGCGGTAAATGAGCTGTATGCTTGGGTTGCATCTGCAAGTTTCTTTATGAAATTCTGTTGAAGGGGGCTGGCACGTTGAGGACACGCGCGCTGCCGTCCTATATCCTAGTCTTCCAGAGGCGGCATCATATAGCCTAATCCGGCACGAGTGATAATGTGAACGGGGCTGTGGGGTTCAACTTCGAGTTTTTGTCGTAGGCGAGCGATGCTGACCCATAAAATTTCTTTTTCATCACGATAATCTGGTCCCCAAATGGCGGTGAGGAGTTCTTCTGCGCTTAAGATTTTACCCGCGTTATGAACAAATTGGAGGAAGAGGCGGTATTCGGTGGCAGAGAAGGGGATGGGTTCATTTTCTCCGTCACGCCAAACTTCTGCGCGAGCAAAATCGACTCGAATATCTCCATGCGTAAAGTAGCGTGTTTGCATGGGGGCAGTGGAGATTTCGGCTCTACGCAAAACGGCACGAACACGAGCGAGTAACTCTGTGGCTGAAAATGGTTTTGTGAGGTAGTCATCTGCACCCAAATCAAGCCCGCGGACGCGATCTTTTTCATCTCCCTTGGCGGTAAGCATGATGATTGGGACGTTGGAGTATTCGCGTACGCGCTGACAGGTTTCAAAGCCATCGAGTTCTGGCATCATTACGTCGAGCAGAATCAAGTCTATTGGTTGCGATGAAAAAATTTCGATGGCTTCTGTGCCATTCGAGGCTGTGACTACTTCATAGCCTTCGGTACGCAAATTTGCGTCTAAGAGACGTTGGTAGCGCACTTCATCATCAACAACTAAGATACGTTTTGCCATAGAAAACTACTCCTTAACTAGGTCGGCAATTGAATAATAAAACTGGTGCCTTTTTTATTTTCAGATTCTGCCCAAATCTTACCATGATGCGCTTCAATAACCCGCTTGCATATAAATAGCCCCAACCCTGTACCTGCTTTTTTAGGTTGATCTGGGACACGATAGAAACGATCAAATATAAAGGGGAGGTGTTCTTCTGAAATCCCCCCCCCGCTATCAGTAAAAGTAACCTGAATAAAATCACCTAAATTACTCTGTATTGAAATTTCAACTTTTGCATTTGGGGCATATTTTACGGCATTGCTAAAAAGGTTTTCAAAAACCTGTGCCAAGCGCGTATTATCTCCTTGAATGATTTTCTCGCAATCACTATCGAAAAGTATTTCAAATTTTTCGTAGCGTGCATTTACCCGCGTAATGACATCTCTAATGAGTAAATCGAGGCGCAAGGGTTGGAAATTCATATCTAGGGTTTGGCTTTGAAGGCGGGCTGACTCAAGGATATTTTCAATTAGCTCGGTTAGGTGATCGGTTTCTTCATCTATAATTGTTAAGAATTCTCGGCTTGTTTTTTCATCCCATTCTGTATCGTCACGCAATAAGGTTGTGCTATAACCTTTGATAAACCCCAAAGGCGTTCGCAACTCATGTGAAATAGTTGAGACAAAATCATCTTGCAAGCGCATTTGCCGTTGAACTTTTTCCAATTCAATTATACTTTCTTGTAATGCCTTTTTTTCAAAAATATATGCAATCACAACCGATGCTAAGGAGGCAGTATTGATATCTTCTTGGATATATACAGGACCTCCAAAACGTATCAGGCTAAATGCACCTATTAATTTTCCAGATGCCATTAATGGCAATCCTATTAAATGCGTGCTGTTCACTCTTCCTTCTGTACTTTTTTCATCACGGGGACACTCTAAAATAATTTCTTTTTTTTCTATTACTTTATCTGCTATTTTTTCCCCCCAATTGGCATCGGCTTCTGCATCTTTTTTACGCCCTATTGCCCGTGCGTAGGCTATATCTGATCTTTGACCGTTTTCATCAATAATATAAATGGCTAGGTTATCAAAAACCATCTCTTCGCGCAAGGAGGCAAGTAAAAAGTCTAGTGCGTCTTTCCAGTCTTTTTCGTAGACTGCATTTTGCCAAAAACGATATTCGAGAGAGTGGTCTGAATTCTTCATCGTTTCTTCTCAGATAATTTTAGGGAAAATCAAGTTCAAATTGCTAAATGCTTTTGGTCCGCTTGCTTAATAACGGGAATTTTATCGTTGTGCCACGCCCTTCAATAGATTTGACCTCAAGCATTGAGCCATGTGCTTCTACAATTTGACGTACAAGTTGCAAACCCAAGCCTATCCCACCATGCCGACGCGTTGCGGCACCATCTAATTGATGAAAAGGCTCAAAAATTTCTGTAACTCTATCGGGCGGGATTCCTATCCCTGTATCGGTAACAGAAACTGAGATTAATTTATCGCTCTCATGCTCAATACGTAAGACAACACGCCCGCCTGCCGGCGTGAATTTGATTCCGTTATCCAACAACTGCCCAATTGCCCAAACCAGTTTTTGGTTATCTGCATAAACGGGAGGCAGTTTCTTATCTAAAACTGCATGAACACTTACCTCACGCTCGTTTGCTTTATCCATTACCCCTTTCACTGTTAGGTTAGCAATACGCCGAATATCAAGTACTTCTTGCTTTAAGGTTAGTTCCCCACGTGAGGTAACAGAAACCATAATTAAATCTTCTATCAAACCTTCTAACCGAGCCGTTGATTTTTGGCTCACCTTTAGCGCGTGAAACTGTTCATCTGTCACAGGTCCTAGAGATTTGGAAGCCATTAACTCAAGATAGCCTTTTATATGTGTAAGCGGTGTTCTTAACTCATGAGAGATATTTGAAATAAAATTTGCCTTAAGCTCAGAAAGTTCGGATAGTTTTTCAAGTGCATTTTGCAACTCAGCTGTACGCTCTTGCACGCGCCGCTCTAAATTACGATTGGTCGCTTGCAAGGCACTACGCAACTGAATAATTTGCTCAGTCACTGCTTGGTCGAGCATATCTTTGGTGACTATTTTTAATTCAAGGAGTGCTTGCCCAATAAGTACACTTTCTCCCTCTGTTGTTTGTTCTTGCTGGTAAGCAAGTGCTTTTTCAAGTTCTTTTTCGCTAATATGCCCATGATTAACCAAATAGTCCCCTAAACGTGGCACTAGCATTTCTGGAGTTAGTTTATTGGCAGTTGTTGGCATATTTTTTTACTCGTTGTTGCAACTATAGCAACTTCTCTAAAAGAGCGTCTAAATCTTCATCGGATGAATAATTTAATGTAATACTACCGCCTTTCTTCGTATAGCGTAATGATACTTTCGTTTCAAAACGTGAGCGTAAACGGTTTTCAATATCTAGCGTTTCAGGTGATTTAGTTGCTTTCTTTTCTTCTTTGGGGGCTTCTTCCCCGTTCATTTTTTTTACCAAAGTTTCAGTTTGGCGCACATTAAGATTTAAAGAAATGATTGTTTTCAATGCAGTCTCTTGTGCATCTTCTTTCTTTAAACCTAGTAAAGCACGAGCATGACCTTCTGTAATTATTTTATCAACTAAGGCTTCCTTCGCGGGTGCCGAAAGTTTACGCAAACGAATTATATTTGTTATTGTCGAACGACTCTTCCCCACCTGTTTTGCTATTGCGCCATGTGAAAGACCAAACTCTGCTTCAAGCTGGTAATATGCCTCAGATTCTTCAAGCGGACTCAAATCGGCACGTTGCACATTTTCAATTATTGCCCATTCTAACTGTTGCTGGTCACTAACTTCATGAATCACAACGGGCACTTTCTCTAATTTGGCTTTCTTCGAGGCTTTCAACCGTCGTTCCCCAGCAATGAGCGTATACACTCCATCTCCATTTGCAGAAACAATCAAAGGTTGAATAACACCATGCTCGCTGATAGAATCAGCCAATTCAGCCAATTCTTCTTCATCAAAATGTCTGCGAGGCTGGCGCGGGTTCGCTATAATTTTATCTATTTCTACCTCTTGCACGCCCCCTTCTGCTTTTGCAACTGCAACAGGTTTTTCTGTATCTACAATTAATGCGCCTAAACCTTTACCTAGTCCTGTTCTCTTTTTTGCCATTTTTTATCCTGCTATAGTTAGATAGTTTGATAGTGGTCTTTAAGTAAGTGACAACTTGGAGTCCGAAATCTCCCGTTTTCGGGTTTTTAGCAAAAAGCCAAAGTCAGGAGACTTTGGACTCCCTTTCTACGAAAAAACTTATCACTTACTTTAGAACTACTACCGATAGTTTTTATTTTGTACTTTCGTGCCACTATAAAAACATTCAATTACTCTATTCCAAACGTCCCCTACTCAGGCATCACGCACTAAAATCTCTTTTGCCAAAGCATCGTACGCCTTTGCGCCTACCGAGTTGGGTGCGTATTCAGAAATGGGTAAACCATAAGAAGGTGCCTCAGCCAAACGAACATTGCGCGGAATAATCGCATCAAAAACCAATTTAGGAAAATGATTATTTACTTCTGCCACAACATCATTGGCAAGATTTGTCCGACTGTCGAACATAGTCAAAACAACGCCACTCACGCGCAAATCAGGGAAGAGTGCCGAGCGCACCTGTTGAATGGTTTGAGTTAGCTGTCCCAGCCCCTCCAATGCTAAATACTCGCACTGCACGGGGATAATCACGCCATCTTGCGCCGCCATTAAACCATTAATGGTCAATAACCCTAGCGAGGGCGGACAATCCAATAAAATATAATCGTAGTCATCGTTCAGCTTGCTAAGTGCTTTCTTTAAACGTGTTTCACGCCCGAGTTCGTTTACCAGCTCAACCTCTGCACCAGCCAAAGCCGGCGAAGAAGGCAAAAGTGAGAGATTTAGCCGCTCATTTTTCAATATCAAACTTCCTGGGGCATCTTCACCTAATAATGCCTGATATGAACTTTTCTCAACTTCGTGCTTATCAATGCCTAAACAAGATGTGGCATTGGCTTGCGGGTCAATATCTACAATTAAAACACGTTGCCCATGCTTAGCAAGATATGCCCCTAAATTGATTGCAGTGGTCGTTTTTCCTACGCCGCCTTTTTGGTTAACTAAAGTATAAATACGTGCCATGAACTATAAAACCTCCATCTGGCAAATCTGAATTTCTTCCTGAGTTGGGATGCCCTCTAACCACCCCCGCGTGACCGATTTGGAAGCCAAGCAAGTTGCAAAACGCGCCGCTTCCCAAGGGTCACGCGTGCTATGCAAACGAATAAAAAAGGCAGTTGCAAAAATATCGCCTGCACCCGTTGTATCTATCGTTTTTACTGGGGATGTGGGAAATCGGCGCAAGTCATTATTCCAATAAAGTCTTGTTCCCTCGCTTCCTTCTGTGAGGGCGAGGACGCGACTGGCGAGGGAAAATTCTTCGATTAGCTCCTCGTCAGCTTCTACATCTTCTACACTAAGAACGGCGGCACTCGCGTGGTTTAGGCTTGCTTCCGCCTGTAACCATTTTCTCAGCGAAACGCGACCTTCGTCATCCCAGCCGCGTAGCCAGCCTTGTGGCGTTAGCCCCAATAAAGCGGGGGAAAAACCAGCAGGCAATTGAGATTCCATCTCCTGAGCAATTGGGGCTAAATGAATAATCGCCGAGCGTTTCCAATTTTCTGGCACTTGCTCAAAATCGATCAAGGTAGCACGCCGATGCAAAATTTGTTCGCGACGATTTTCATTTAAAGTATTCTCAAAAGTTGTTGTTTTCTCTGAGGGGATGTTAATAATGGGTATATCGCCTAAAACAGATAAATCTAAATCACCCGCATTAAAACTGCTCAAAATTCCTACTCGCAACCCAAGCGCACGCGCCATAAGCGCACTATACACAACAGTTCCCCCTAGGCGAGAGCCATTGGGCAATATGTCTTTAGAAAAATGACCTATAGCGAGGTAATCTATTTTTTCAGTGGCGGTATATTTCTGCATGACATGATTATACCTGAAAGAAGAGATTGTGAAACATATTAAATGTGTTGAATTTTCCCCCAAACTCCAGCCATCGTCCCTCCGCTTATGAGAAGACCGCCGTCGGAGACGGCGGCGGGAGCGGTATTTTAATGACCAATTACCTCTAACCCGATATCTAACAGGTCTTTGAGACCTGTCAAGTTTTCTTTTAGCGGAATCAAGCCTAAATTCACGCGCGAAGCGGCTTATCATCCCACTCCAATTAACAAATTTGCAAGAAAGGCAATCTCTTTCCATAAAAGGCAGAGATTGCCTTCTTTTTTTATTGACGCCTATCTAAAACCGAGTATAATCACAGGTCGGTAAACTTATAGATAGGACTAGAGAAAAAGGAGTAGGCTTATGGCTGAAAACGAGAAAACGCAAGCCAATGCGTTAGAAGCAAAACAAAAAATAAAAGGGACAATCACCAAAATTACAATTGGTGGCGCAATTGTTGACTTAGGCACCGATCAATTACCGGGAGTACTTCATATCTCCCAGTTACAAAAAGAACATCTAACCAAAGTGGAAGATGCTGTTGAAGTTGGTCAAGAAGTAGAAGTATGGGTACGCCGTGCCAAAAAGGATCGCATTGAATTAACAATGATTGAGCCTTTGACTTTAGAATGGCGCGAAATGAAGCCCGAAATGACAGTGAAAGGCAAAATTGAACGCTTAGAAACTTATGGCGCATTCGTTGACATCGGCGCAGAACGCCCCGGATTAGTGCATGTAAGCGAAATTGCCCATGGCTACGTCAAAGACCCTTCACAAGTTGTCAAAGCGGGCGATGAAGTAGATGTGATGATTCTCGAAGTCAATCGCCGAAAGAAACAAATCCGATTGAGCATGAAAGCCACATTGCCTGAACCCGCAGAAAATGCCAGTAACCCCAAACGTGGACGTGGTGGGAAAAGACGCAGTAGCAAGAAAAGCGTTGAAGCTATGATGGCAGAACTTGAGGGTGATGAACCCAAAGCACCAGAACACACCGCCATGGAAATGGCTTGGCAAGCAGCTCTTGATCGTGCAGATAATTCTAAAAAAGAACAACCATCCAAAGAAGAAAAAGTTAAAAAAGACGATACACAAGATGAAATTTTATCTCGCACTTTGAAAGAACGAAAATAACACTGAGACACAAATTTAAACATAAAAACGCCGAACTTTTATAAAGTTCGGCGTTTTTTTATGCGGATGCTTTAAAGCGAGATAAATCTCGCATTACGATTCACGCAAGTATTTTTCTTTATTTGCGCCACGCGCCACTTTTCCGCTTGAAGTTTTTAAAATCCATTTTTCTGGCACAATTTTCACCTGACGCAACGCCACCGCCGAGTTTGTGGTCACATATTTTCGAACTTCGTCAGCCAACTTAAAGTGCGCTTCCTCTGTGCCTGCATCCGCTTCGGCGACAATAATCACTTCTTCGGTGCCAGTGCGCTCATCGTAAACGCCAAAAGCCACCGCTCGCCCAGCGTGAATGCCCCCTACTTCATAAACCAAACGCTCTAAATCTTGCGGGTAGATATTTTTGCCGCCCACAATAATCATCTCTTTTTTACGTCCCGAAACGAACAACTCATCCCCCACCAAATAACCAAAATCGCCCGTCAGATACCACTCGCCCACGAACGCCTTCGCGGTTGTTTGCGGGCGATTATAATACTCGGTCAACATACAATCACTCTTCAGCGCAATCTCGCCAATTTCTCTTTCTTGGACTTCTTCTCCATCGGGATTGAGAACGCGCACGCGCGTATTGGCGATTACTTGCCCAGACGACATCATTTTGACGGAAACCGAATCCGCCCGTGCTGGACGCGTGATCCTGCCAGTAGACATCGATTCGGCGTCAACATTATCCACCATTGGCGGACGCGTGAGTGCGCTCTGCGTCACCGCAAAGGTGTTCTCAGCCATCGCATAAGATGTTTGCAGAGCCTCTAATTTTAGACCATACTCTTGGAACTTTTCATAAAAGGCTTGATGACTCTCCCAGCGCACTGGCTCAGAACAATTGATAATGGCACGCCACGAAGACAAATCTACGCCTTCGAGATGTCTATCTCGTATTTTTCGGGCACAGAAAATATAAGCGAAATTTGGCATCCAAGTCAGTGTGCCTTTATATTTTGACACAGCGTGCATTAACTTATAAGGCGCACGCACCCAGTCAAAAGGCGATATTAGAACCAGTGGAATTCCTTTCAAAATCGGGAGTAAAAAACTGGCAATTAGCCCCATATCGTGATAAAGGGGCAACCAAGAGACAATCACATCTTTTTCCAAATCCAAAGCAATAGATTGACCATACGCCTCAAGTTGATTCATCACCGCGCGATGAGAAAGCGCAACGCCTTTTTGCAATCCCGTTGTACCCGATGAGTGTTGCAGTAAAACTATGTCTTCAGGAGAATGTTGAAGTCCACCAAGCAAGCTAAAATCCACGCGCGTTACGGCAGGGATTTGGTTAGATAAAATCACTTCGCGTACGGAATCCCCATCATCTAAAGCATCCCGTATATTCCCTTCAAATTCGGGATAGGTGATAATCGCAACCGGTTTCGTCACAGAAATCAGCGCGGACAAATCCGCACGATAACGCTCTGGGGAGAGTTTCTCGGTGAGAAAAGGCATAATGGAGGGAATTGCGCCATGCAAAACTGCACCCCAAAATGCGTAAAGCAGTTGGGGGCTATGTTGCAAAATCAGCACCACAACTTCACCAGATTGAACGCCTTTTTCAGCGTAAATCTGGGCGTAGGCATTTGCACCCTCGATAAGTTGGCTATACGAAAGGCGCAAATCATCTTCGCCCGATTTTTGCAAATATACACAAGCGCGATTTGGGGATTCTCTGTAGAGTTCTTGGAGAATATGCGTAAAAGTGGTCATAAATTTATACTCAATATGGCGTGATTTTTTGTCAATTGCTTAGGAAAAAAGGCTTAAAATCCATACAATTAGCGGGGCAACTGCCAAAGCAGGGAGAAAGCTACCCACGCGAATTTTCTTTATTTCTAAAAGGCTAGAGATTGCCAAGCCGATTAATATCACGCCGCCAACGGCGGTCATTTCGATCATCATTGGCTCGGTGATGAAGCTGTCTAATTGAGCGGCAAGGAGGGAAATACCGCCCTGATAAACGAGAACAACGACCGCTGAAAACATGACGCCAATCCCCAGCGTGGAGGCAAAAGCGAGGGAAGCAAATCCATCTAGCACGGATTTGACCGCGAGAAGTTCATAGTTGCCACTCAAACCATCTTGGATAGATCCGAGAATGGTGAGGGGACCGATACAAAAAAGCAGAGATGCGGTCATAAAGCCGCGAATAAAACGCTCACTTTCAGCAGAGTTGTTTTTCTTACCGACTTTAGATTCTATCCAACTCCCCATATTTTCTAAGCCTTCTTCAATTTTCCACCATTCTCCCAGAATTGCACCGATGAGAAGTCCGCCCAAGACGATGAGGGCTTCTTCTGATTTGAGAAACATGGAAATACCTATAGCTAGAGTGAAAAGTCCTAACCCCGCTGTGACGGTATTTTTCAGGCGATTTGGAAGCCGAGCACCAAAGAGAAGTCCTAATGTACTGCCGATGATGATTGTAATTATGTTGATGATAGTTCCAGTCATAGAAGTTCCTTGTATTAGCAATAAGAATCCACGAAATCACACAAAAGGGGAAACTGAAAAAGAACACACCCGCCGCCGAGGACGGCGGCTAGAACAGGAGAGGGACTGCACGACCTTTGTCACCTTTGTCTCCCTTGCAACCCTTGTCACTCTTGCAACCCTTTCACCACCCGCGTTTCTTTGCCTTCAAATTGATTTTCAGCCAA
>CAZAWS010000004.1:18372-20211 GCA_964488755.1 uncultured Anaerolineaceae bacterium
CTTGCAACCCTTTCACCACCCGCGTTTCTTTGCCTTCAAATTGATTTTCAGCCAACTCCAAAATAAAGCAAAGCGAAGATAATCGGTTGAGATAGCGCAAAAGTTCGGCATTTTCTAATTCATCTGTATCGAGCAGTTCTGCGATTCTCCGCTCGGCGCGGCGGGTAACAGTGCGAGCTACGGAGAGTGCCCCGCCTGCTATGCTTTCACCGGGCAAAATGAATTCTTTGGGCATTTCGACTTCTTCACTAAAGATGTCCGCTTGCTCTTCGAGCCAATTAACGTGCGCGGCGTTGATGGTGCGAAACTTTGCCGCGTTTTCTGGCGTTGCGGCAACTTCTGCCATGAGTGCGTAGAGATCGCGTTGCACTTTGAGCAGGATCGCGCTCACTTTGGGAGAATGTGAAAGGGCACGCGCCAAGCCTAGGGTCGCGGTTGTTTCGTCCAATGCGCCAACGGCTTCAATACGGGGGTGATATTTGGGTAGGCGAATTTTGCCGAGAGTGTCCGTTCTCCCGTCATCGCCCTTACGTGTATAAAATTTTGTCATGGGGAGATTATAGCGTGAAAGCTAAAAATGTAAAATGCGGCATTCAGGGTATAATTTCTTTATGCTAATTCCTTATCATCGACAAATTTTACGCGAAGCCTTGGAAAGCAAAATCAGTGCACACGCGCTAAAAATCATCACTAGAGCAAATGCGAAGCAAGATGGATTGCGCGGGCAAATTGGGCATGATGAATATCACTTCGATAATAATGCCTTTGATAAAAGCTACGCATATATTGCTAAGAATCGCACCCAAATTTTTGCCGCACTAAAAAGCGGGTTTCCGAAGGAAGCCTGGGAGGCTTTTGGACGACTTTCACATACAGCCCAAGATTTTTATGCCCATAGCAACTATATTCCCCTTTGGTTGGCGAAATTTGATGAGAAAAACAGACCGTCCGCATCAGAAGTTGTTCACAATGATGAAAGTATTTTGCGAAGCAAAGAGCTTCGTTCTGGGAAACTCTACTATCCGCTAGAACTGCTTTCCTATATTCCTCCGCTAAAAAAATACGTGATGCCCCGTTTACCCAAAGACTCTCATGCGTGGATGAATATCGATTCTCAGGCACAGGGAGAGATTTTTGAATACACTTTCATGGCAGCGGTGAAAATAACTCAGGATGAGTGGGACAAAGTTTTAGCTGAACTATCGCATGAAGAAAAAGGTATTTTTCAGGACATAAAAGCCATGAAGTAACTTAATTGAGGCGTGCAAATGGATGCTTTCTTTTCAATACTATATATCCCTGTTTTTATTGGTCTCTTTAGTATGCTCGCATTTTTCTTTAGAAAAGGATTATCTTTAGGGTTTCAATCTGCTCAAAAACGCGAGGCTTCTTTTGTTGATTGTATAGCAAATGCAATCACGCAAGGATGGGTATTCCTTATTCCAGCACTCATTCCCTACTTGATTGTATTTATTGTCATAGGTTTTATAAATGCCCTTGATATAGGAATGGATGTGCATACTCAATTCTTATTATTTTTTGGCGGAGGCACAGCAGTTCTGATAATCACACCAGGCGTCTATGTTGCTAAAAAAGTTAGCACTCTACACCCTTCGATCAGCAAAGAGACAGTTGTCTCAGTTGGCATCGTTTGGGCTTTGGCTTTGCCCATCTCTGTAGTTGCTGGAATACTTACAGGCTTTGGCATAAGTTCTATTCCCTCAGTAGCAACTTCTTCCGCTCTGCTAATGGCAGTTTTCTTTTTTTTTATAAGCCTGATATTTAGCAAAGCGATGAGCAAAAGGATAAGCAACTGGCTCTTAGAGATTTGATACTACT
>CAZAWS010000005.1:0-7949 GCA_964488755.1 uncultured Anaerolineaceae bacterium
CGGTGGAATGGGAGCAGGTGCAGGCGCGGACAGGATCACCAAAATAGCCGCAAGGGCATGGGTTCATTGCCGCAATTAATTGAAAATTAGCGGGGAAAGTTAATGAGCCTTGCGCTCGGCTGATAGTCACTTCTTTATCTTCCATTGGTTGGCGCATCACTTCGAGGACGCGTGAGCCAAATTCGGGGAATTCATCTAAAAAGAGTACGCCGCGATGGGCAAGTGAGATTTCGCCGGGACGGGGCCAGTTGCCGCCGCCCACTAATCCCGCGTGGCTGATGGTGTGATGTGGGGCGCGGAAGGGGCGCAGTTGCATAAGGGGAGTGTCGGCGGGCAGTTGGTCGGATATGGAGTAAATGCGCGTTACATCGAGGGCTTCGTCTATGTTCATGTCGGGCAAAATGCTAGGAACGGCACGGGCGATGAGGGTTTTTCCAGCACCGGGTGGTCCCATCATTAGTAAATTGTGACTTCCTGCCGCGGCAACTTCAAGAGCGCGTTTGACGTGTTCTTGTCCCTTGATGTCTGAGAAATCGGTTAAGCTTGGAGGGCGGGGAATTGTGCCCATAACGAGACCGACTTGAGGTTGAATCGTTTTTTCACCGATCAGATGTTTATATAACGCAGAAAGCGATTTGACGGGTATCACGTCTAGGTCAGGGATGAGAGCCGCTTCAGCCGCGTCTACTGCCGGGACAAATATCCGCTTATATCCCTCTGCTCTCGCGGTCGCCGCCATCGGCAAAATCCCCTTTGAGTGACGCACAGTGCCATCTAATGAAAGTTCTCCAACAATCAGCGCGTCTTCTACGCTATCCAGTGGAACGAGCATTTGCATGAGCAAAACGCCGAGCGCAATGGGAAGGTCGTAGGTGGGTCCTTCTTTGCGAACATCGGCAGGGGCGAGATTGACGATAATGCTTCTGCGCGGGTAAGAAAAGCCACTGTTTTTAACGGCAGATTGTACGCGCTCGCTACTCTCTTTAACGGCGGCATTTGGCAAGCCAACGATGTTGGCACGCCCAAAGCCGCTAGATGTATCGACTTCGACTTCAACGACAACACCCTCGAGACCAACTACTGCGCAGGAGTAAACACGAGATAACATGGGGTGAGTTTAGGATAGTTTTTGGACGCTGTCAATTCTTTAAACAGCCCCTTGACTCATTCCCTTGTCCGTGATAAAAATATGGCGCACTGACCGCCATATCGCAACTAGACTGCCAAACACTTATGAGCCAAGATCGCCGTATTCGCCGTACACAAAAATTATTGGGAGAAGCATTAATCTCCCTTGCCTTGGAGAAAGGATATAAAAATATCACTATCCAAGAGGTGACTGAACGCGCCGATATTGGCTACCGCACCTATTTTAGGCATTACGCTGGGCTAGATGAATTGCTCGTAGATGTTGCTCAATCTCGCTCAGATGAGATATATGAAATTCTCAATATCCCGCCTGCAAATACGACTTTGGATGACCCAATTCCACTTTTTCGTGAAATCGGGAAAACACTTTTCCAGCATGTTGAAGATAATCTAACCGATTTCCGTTTTCTTTTGCTCGACAATAGTGTGCGATTCGTGCTTGAGCCTGTGATAAAAAAATCATGCACTAAGATAGAGACCTTGCTCAGTGCTTTGCCACAAAATAACATCTCGGCGGCGATAGCGGCAAATCATATTATTGCTTCTGCATTTTCTCTTATGCGCTGGTGGTTATTAAACGATATGCCCCACTCCCCTGAACGAATGGGCGAAATTTTTACCAATCTCATTGTCAAACCGACTTGGCTTGTGATGACGGAAGAATAAAGCACGTATTGCGTAAAACGTAATGAGTAATGATTTGGGTGCGTTAAAACGCCGCTATGGTTTCGATACGAATGACGGTGGTGCTGTCATTCTACTCAACCACCGCTGAAATTTTGCTCATAAATTGGCGTAGTCGGCGATTGAGTAGGTCTCTTTTCGCCGTATCGAAATCAAAGACGGAGCGGCATCTGAAAAATGTCTAAGATAAATGAAACACACTCCAAAAATTTTGCTGACCTTCAAGATTTCGATAAAAATCATCCGCGTATTCCAAGAGCATTACGAAATACGCACTACGCAATATGCGAATAACCCATAAACACATGACACAAATACCCTCCCTCCCCTTAATCGAACTCCGCGATGTAGTCAAAAACTACCAAAGCGAAGCAGGCGTTTTCCCCGCGCTGAAAAATGTTAATCTAAACGTTGAGCGTGGTGAATTTCTTGGCATCATCGGCAAGTCTGGTGCTGGAAAATCAACCCTGTTGAATATGTTTACCGGTGTCGACGATCTCACTTCTGGCGAAGTCATCGTCCATGCAAACGGAGAAAGCGTCTCCTTGCACACCCTCAGCGAGAATGATCTTGCTCTTTGGCGTGGGCGCACGATGGGCGTTATTTATCAATCTTTTCAGCTTTTGCCCATGCTCACCCTCGCCCAAAACGTGATGATGCCAATGGATATGAGTGACCTATATCATCCGCGCAAAAGTCGAGAGCGAGCACTTGAGTTGCTCGATATGGTCGAACTAATTGATCACGCACATAAGTTACCCGCCCTTATTTCAGGTGGGCAGCAGCAGCGGGTCGCGATCGCACGTGCATTAGCGAACGATCCGCCCGTCATCGTTGCCGATGAACCTACCGGCAGCCTTGATTCCGTCACGGCAGACCACATCTTCAAGCTCTTCGAGCGGCTTGTCCAAAAAGGGCATACCATCGTGATGGTCACGCATGATAAAGGATTGATGCCGAGATTCTCACGCCACGTAGAAATTGCGGATGGCGAACTTATGCCCCCCTCTGGCTCCCCCCTTAAAAATAGCTCCTTCCCCCTGAAGGGGAAGGTTAGGAAGGGGGCATAATGACGAAACGCACTCAACCCCAACTTGCCACCGTTAAAGGAACGGAGCTTATCGAAATACAGCAGGTCGTTAAAACCTTCTCCAACGCTGCGGGCGAGTTCACGGCTTTGCGCGGCATCGACTTAACCCTCAATCGCGGAGAATTTGTTGCCATCATTGGTAAATCTGGTAGCGGAAAATCGACCCTTTTGAATATGCTCACAGGCATTGACCACCCTACAGCGGGCAAAGTGCTCGTTGACGAGGTAGATATTTATGCCCTCAGCGAAAGCAAACGCTCGCTCTGGCGTGGACGCAACTTGGGCATCGTTTTCCAATTCTTCCAGTTGTTGCCAATGCTCAACCTGCTCGAAAACGTGATGCTCCCAATGGATTATGTGGGCATGTACGACGTGGACGAACGCCCCAAACGCGCAATGGAATTACTGCGAATGGTTGGGCTAGAAGAACAAGCCCAAAAACTGCCGCGTGCCATCTCAACAGGGCAGCAACAAAGTGCCGCGATTGCACGCGCTCTCTCCACCGATGCCCCTATCATCGTTGCCGATGAACCAACAGGCAATCTCGACTCACGTTCAGCCAATCATATTATTGACCTTTTTACCGAGCTTTCTGAACACGGCAAAACCATCGTAATGGTCACACACGATTCAACGATGACCAAACGCACCTCGCGCACAGTTGTTATCTCAGACGGGGTTTTGGTCAACGAAACGATTGCACAAGCCCTGCCGTTGCTTTCACAACCTTTAATGAAGGAACTCAATCAAAAAGTGAGGCAAGTCAGTTATCAGGCAGGCGAAACTATTCTCAAAATAAATGAGCCTGCGCAAAGTTTTTACCTTATTTCTAAAGGCAAGGTAGATGTGATCTTACACAAAAAACGCAAAAAAGAAGTGTTTGTATCACAACTTGGCGTAAATGATTTCTTCGGAGAGATGGAGCTACTTCGTGGGGGAAAAACCATCGCCAGCGTCCGCGCCGCAGACAAACCTGTCGAACTGCTGGAAATTTCTCGAGAAGATTTTAATTGGCTCATGCAAAAATCCCCGCTTACAGAAAAGGCGATAAGCAACACAGTGCAAAAAAGATTAGAAGAAAAGAAACAAGCTGATAAAAGAAAATGATGGCACCCTAAAGTGAAGTTATTATATTTCATGCTTCACGTTTTATTCATCATTTCGCATTCAATCATTTGGAGTTTCCCATGCGCCCTCGATGGCGAAAAGTACTTTCAGACCTAATAGATAATAAAGCTCGCACCCTTTTGGTGGTTCTATCCATTGCGGTTGGTGTTTTTGCAATTGGCGTGATCGCTGGCGCGTATGTCATCATCTCTGAGGATATGAGCGTTAGCTACGCAGCAAATAACCCTGCAAATATAGAATTACGGATGGATGATTTTGACGAGGATTTTCTAAATACCATCCGCAAATTTGATGGGATTAAAGAAGCCGAAGCACGGCGTGTCTTCAATATACGCGCTCGTCCTGTGGGTGAAACGCAGTGGGTTTCAATAGACGTTATTACCATAGAAGATTTTGAAGAGAACGAAGTTAATTTGCTCGCCCCTATTAACGGAAAAGAAATTCCGCTAAAAAATGAAATTCTTTTAGAGCAAGATGTTCTTAAAAAAATGGATGCCGCCCCCGGTGATACGCTCGAAGTACAACTTCGAGACAATAGCATCAAGACCATCTATGTTTCTGGCATCGTACAGGATTCATCTACTGGCGCAATTGATTTTCTTTCGCCCCCGTTGGCTTATATTGCAACAGATACGCTCAAACTCTTTAACCAACCAGAGCTTTTCAATCGTGTCTTTGCGACAGTTGAAACAGGGCAGGATGATGATGCGCATATTAGTATCGTTTTATCAGCCCTAAAAGAAAAGATTGAGAAAAATGATTATGCGATTGGGCGCACCTTCCGCTCGTTGACGCATCAGCATCCGCTTGAGCCTACAATTAATGCGGTGCTGGGCATTTTGATGGCATTAGGCGTACTGATCGTTTTCCTCTCCAGTTCTTTGATTGCGAATACGCTGAGTGCTTTGCTTAATCAGCATCTACGTCATATTGGCGTGATGAAGTTGATTGGGGGACGCGATAAGATTATTTTTAAGATGTACCTCGTCTTACTGGTTGCCTTTGGTGTTCTCGCACTGTTGATTGCGGTTCCCGCCGGGGGACAGGGTGCGTATGAATTGGCGCAGTTTATCGCCACTAAGATGGGATTCGCACTACTCGGCTATCGCATTGTGCCTAGTGCGCTCATTATCCAAATCGCGGTGGGCTTGCTTGTTCCGCTCGTGGCTGGGTTTGTGCCAGTAATCAATGGCTCGCGAGTGACGGTGCAAAAAGCTATCAGTGGAGATTTAGCTGGGGAATCCAGCGAGCAAGCTGAAGGGGGCGCGAATCGGGAGTCGCGGTTTGAGGCGATTCAGTTTAAAGCCACGCGGCTTTTGGCTGACCGCGGCATCCGGATCCAGCGTCCCTTATTAATTTCTTTGCGAAATACATTTAGACGACGTGGGCGTTTGATACTGACTCTTTTCACGCTCACGATGGGCGGCGCAACTTTTATTTCGGTTTTCAACGTGCGCGTAACCTTGCATGAATATGTAGAGAGCGTAGGAAATTACTTCCTCGCTGATGTGACCCTAGATTTTGATACGCCCTACCGCATAAGCGAAATTGAACAATTTGCGATGCAAGACCCACGTGTAACTTATGTGGAAGGCTGGGCTTTCTCTGGGGCTGATATTTTATCCCCAGACGGCACAACGGCTGATAATGTAAGCCTTTTAGCCCCGCCTGCGGAAAGCGTTTTGGTTGATCCCTTGATGGTTTCTGGGCGTTGGGTTCAAGCTGGTGATGAAAAGAAACTCACTATTAGTGAAGGGATTTTTGACCTGTACCCCGATTTACAAGCAGGTGATTATTTGCCGCTAAAAGTGAATGGGAAAGAAGAAAGCTGGGAAGTTGTTGGTATTTTCAAGTTTATCAATATGGAAGGCATTCTCGGTTACGCACCTTACGAGTACATCTCACGAGATCAAAATATGGCGAATCTCTCTTTCTCTTATCGAATTGTGACAGAGCAGCACGATCGAGCTTATCAAAAGATGATGGCAGAAGATTTGGATGCGTATTTCCGAGATAATGGTTTTCATGTTCAAGAAGCAACACCAGGGCTTTCTACACTAGATAGTGCTGCTGAGAGTCTTGATATTTTGATTAGCTTCTTGCTAATTATGGCTTTATTGACCGCAGTGGTTGGCTCAATGGGCTTGGCTGGCACAATGAGTATGAACGTGCTTGAGCGAACGCGTGAAATTGGGATTATGCGCGCCATCGGCGCAACGGATACTAGGATTATCACAATGGTGCTCGTTGAAGGCTTGCTGATAGGCGTTATCTCCTTTGTTTTGGGAGTTTTCCTTGCCGTTCCATTTACCTATGGCTTATCATGGATCGTCAGTACAGCCATTTTCCAAACACCCATTGCCGTTGTCTTTACACCGATGGGATATATAATTTGGGCTGGTTTGGTTATTATTTTATCTACATTGGCAAGTGTCTTGCCTGCACGTAGTGCGGCACGGCTCACCATTCGTGAAGTCTTGGCCTATGAATAAGATAGTTAGAAAGTTTGAATGTTAGAATGTTGAATACTAAAATCTAAAGCCTAATATCTGAAATAAAAAAGGAAAAGAAAATGAAGAAAACAAAAATACTCGTAATTCTGAGCTTAGCTCTAATTCTCACCCTGAGCGCATGTAAGGCAGAAGAAGAAGCTCCTCCTGTGCCAATTGAAGCGGTCAGTCTCTCTGCCGTCATTGCCGAAGGACATATTCTCCCCGCGCAAGATGTGAAACTTAGCTTTCCTGTGCGCGGTAGAGTGGCTGAAATTTTGGCTACCGAAGGGCAAAAAGTTACCGCAGATACAGTTATCGTCCGCCTTGCCGATTTTGAGCAAGCCGAAGCCTCCCTCCACGCCGCCGAGCTTGAGCTAATCACCGCCCAAGATGCCTACGCAGACTTTGTGCGCAACGGCGCACTCTCTGAAGCAGAAGCGTGGCAAAATTATCTTGATACCCAAATTCTTCGAGCTGAAGCCGAACGTGAATGGGAAGACGTGGACGTAAACAGCCTCGAAGACGATATAGAAGAAGCTGAATCTGACTTGCTTGATTTCAAAGAAGATTTAGAAGATGCGCAAGATGACTTCGATAAATACGCCGATTTAGACGAAGACAACGATAAGCGCAAAGATGCCGAAGACGATTTAGAAAAAGCCCAAGAAGATTTAAACGAAGCCATCCGTGATTTGGAAGAAAAGGTGCGTGAACTGGATGCCCCCAAAGCCAAACTGGATGCCGCCCTCGGCGCAGAAGCAGAGGCAAAATACATCTACGAAACACGCGTGGACGGTGGGCTTGCTACTGACCAAAAAGCATTTCTCGAAAGTAGACTTAAAGCCGCCAATGCACAAGTAGTTGCCGCAGAAAATAGCCTTGCTGGCTACGAACTAAAAGCACCTTTTGCTGGAACGGTCACAGACATTAATCTAGAAATCGGTCAAATGGTCGGACCCGAAAGATGGGTTGTCCAACTTGCCGACTTAAGCGAATTCCACGTTGAAACCAGCGACCTAACAGAGCTAGAAGTCGTCAAAATAGAAAGAGGTCAAGCGGTGGAAATCGTTCCAGACGCACTCCCAGACGTGATGCTAAAGGGACGCGTAGAAAATATCAGTCAATCCTTCGTTACCCAAGCTGGGGACGTTGTCTACACCGTCAATATCACATTAGCCGAAAATGATCCCAGCCTAATGTGGGGGATGACGGTAGAAGCCACCTTTTTGGGTGAGTAAAAACTAAAAACTGAGAAGAAAAAAACTCCCTGCTTGAAAATAGCAGGGAGTTTTTTATTTAAAAGGCTTCAAGATTATTCACAAAAAATCTGCGAAATCTGTGGATAATTAATCCATCATCAACCCTGCTGCACGTCTCCCAATTTCAACAGCGAAATTCGTGCCGCG
>CAZAWS010000005.1:8049-20156 GCA_964488755.1 uncultured Anaerolineaceae bacterium
CCATCATCAACCCTGCTGCACGTCTCCCAATTTCAACAGCGAAATTCGTGCCGCGATCCCAAGGATAAACTTGGCTCATGCTGGCGAAATAAATGCCTTCGATGGGCGTTTCTATTGCAGGGATATTTTGCGAATGATTAAGTTGCGGCACAGGTTGCGCGTAATCGGCTTTAAAGACCCATACTTTTCGTACCCAATCGCGCGTAAATTTGGGATTAATCCGTGCAAAACTCTCGGCAAATTTATCCATGAGTTCTTCTGCATCCATCTCGAAGTACTCATGCCCTGATTCAATATAATCCCCGCCGTAAACGATGTGTTCGCCGCCAAAATGTTCTGGGGAGACATAATTTGTATGCTCCACCAACGCCAAAAAGGGGAAACCCTCGTCCTTTGGCAAATTGAACCAATAATAACCTTTCTCTGAGAGTTGATGCTTTAACGCCGCCACCAAAACTACCGCCCCCATATTTTTGAGTTCTAATAATTTTTCTAAATAAGTTTTGGGCAAATCGGGGGTGAGTTTTGTCATCACCTTTGGCGATGTGGTCACAAGAACCTTATCGAACTCTTCTTCCCCATTCTCACTGGTAATGATAATTTTCTCTTCACTTTTTCTAATAGAACTAACTTTTACCGATAGCCTAATCTCTACGCCCTGCTTGCTAATAATTTCAGAGAAAGCGTCTGCAAAAGCCTGAAAACCGCCTTTGAATGTCCCTAACTTTGTCGTGCGGGCATGAATGCGCGCCCAAAACCATGACATGGGCACATCTTTATAATGCTTCCCGAATTTACCAATCAGCATCGGTTCCCACATCTGCTCATAGACTTGCACACCCGCCCACTTCCGCATCCATGCGTCTGCTGTTATTTTTTCAAGAGCCTGCCAATTTTCAGTCAAACGTAAATAAACGCCAACCAAGCCAAATCTAAGTTTGTTTACGCCCCATCCAAGTCCGGGAAAAAGGAGGGCTTCTTTAATCGAATCAAAGGGATACCATTTTTTATCATGCAATAAAACGGTGTAGGGGCGGGGAAAAATAACGCTATCACTTAATCCTAATTCTTCGATGATGCCGAGCATGTGCTCATCGCTGGCGAACCAATGATGATAAAAACGGTCTACTGACCAATCCCATTTTGAATCACGAAATCCACGCGCCAGCCCGCCTGTAGAATCTTCACTTTCATAAATGGTAATCTCGTGCCCCGCCTTTACCAAATCAAATGCGGCAGACATGCCCGCGTAACCTGCGCCAATAATTGCTATTTTCATATTAGTCCTTTTTGAACCGCCAAGACGCAGAGAAAAGCAGAGAAAAACTTAGCGTTCTCCGTGTTTTGGCGGTTCCTCTTATTTCTCTTCTTCTACTTCTTCTTTCCACGAAAAAACTTCTCTCCAAGACATATCTTCTTTGCCTAAATAAAGGAAAAAGTAATATAAACCAAGTAGCGTAATTGGCAACCAAAGTGCGGCGTGCAAAACGAGCGTATATGCCGCGGCGGTAGCGTGGTCTACGCCGTAAGCCGTCAAAACCGCAATGCCGGGGGCATCAAAAGTACCCACATAGCCGGGAGCAGAAGGGATTGTGGTTGCCAAATTGACAATCCCGTTCATAAGCATTAGCGCAAAGTAAGAGACTTTAAAGTTAAAGGCGTGCATTACAAACCAATATTTCCCCGTTTCTAAAAGCCAAATAATTGCCGAGGTAAAGAAAACCATGAGGATATTGGCAGGTGAGCGCAAAGAAATTAGCCCGTCTAAAAATTTATTCATCATACTCAAGACTCTCTCTTCTAGGCGAGATGGAAGCAATTTCACAACGAGCCAAGTGCCAATTTTCTCGGTTTTTTTGGGGAACATCGCCGCTAACAAAAAGACCGCCAAGGCACCAACAAAAACACTTGTGCCAATAATTGCCACTTGCTGTATATTCCCCACAAAGCCAGAATCGCCTGTTAGTTTAGCCAACTCAGATAAGTTCAAAAAAACAAATGCTAACATCACCACGCCATCAAAAATACGCTCTACGATAATGGTCGCCAGCGAGGCAGAAATGGGCACTTCTTCACGGCGTTTTAAAAATACCGCCCGCAAAACTTCGCCAATTCTTGCCGGAAAGATATTATTGCCCATATACCCAATCGTTACAATCGGGAACATTCTTTTGGTTGGGATATTCTTTAACGGCTTCAACAAAAAATGCCATCGCCAAGAGCGAATCCAGACCGCCAAAAAATAAACCAGCACGCCCGGCACCAACCAGATATAATTTGCCTCACCAATCACTTCCCCCACTTCGGCTAAATCTAAACCACGCAACGCCAACCACAAAAAAAATGCGCTAATTATCACGCCTAAAATAACGGGGATATTCTTTTTTATTTTTCTCATAAGAGAAATTTTATCACGAAGCAAGAGAGATGCAATGCGTTTTCAAAACGCAATGCATCTCTCGCTTCGTGTATAATCTCTATATGCAAATCAATCAGCCAGCCCCAAAATTTAGTTTAAAGGATTTAGATGGACGCGAATATCACCTCACCGATTATCAAGGTGCCATCGTAATCATCAACTTTTGGTCAGCAGAATGTCCCCACGCGGCGCGCGTGGATTTAGGCTTGATACCGCTCATTGAACAGTGGGCTGGCAATGTGCATCTTCTGCAAATCGCATCGAATGATAATGAGACTACCGAAATGCTCAAACGCGTTGCCAACGAGCGAGATGTGCATCCCATTTTGCACGATATTGGGCATAAAGTAGCAGATTTATACGAAGCAACCAACACGCCCCATATTTATATTCTTGATGCCGATGGCATTCTCTGCTATGAGGGCGCGTATGATGATGTCACATTTCGGCAGCGTATAGCAACGCGGAACTATGTGCGAGAGACCGTAGAAAGTTTATTAAAGGGCACGCAAGCCCAAATCACGCATGTCCCGCCATTCGGATGTACAATCGTGCGGATGGAATAATCTAATCCGCCCCCTCTTTAATCTCCCCTTCGGGGGGAGAATTTATCCTATCAACAAGACCACCTTTCATAAGAAACTATGTCAAAAGTAGAAGAATACGTCGCCTTTATAGAAACACTTCATCTTTTTCAAGGCATTGGTGAAGGGCATCTTTTTAATTTTGCTGAGTCTTTCCATGCCAAAACTTTTTCTGCGGGAAAGACAATTATTAGAGCGGGAGAAAAGGCAAGCCATTTTTATATTATTTTTTCGGGGGAAGTTGATTTAACCATTTCAGGGAAAATAGAAAAAACAGAAACCTATGTGCGCGGTGATTATTTAGGCGCAAATGCTATTATTTCTGAGAAGATTAGTTCTTCGGCAGTAGCCAAAACAAATGTTATATTACTTGCTCTTGACCTTTCTTCTAACCAATTATCTGGCTCAATAGACCTTTTAAAGAACAACCTTGAGGTTTCTGTAAAATGCCGTGAGTTGGTCGCAGAAAAAGATTTTGGCTGGTTAAACGAAGATGAGGTTGTTTATTTTTTGAAACGAAAACATATCAGCTTATTTTGGCGCAGAATGTTTGTGCCTATACTTTTTATTGCCTTTGGGGTTCTGGCTATGGGTATTTGGTGGATAAAGTTTTCAAATGTTTTTTGGACTATTGGCGTATTCTTACTGGGAAGTGCTGTAATTCTGCCTCTATGGTATTGGTTAGATTGGCGTAACGATTACTACGTTGTTACCAACCAACGCCTAATTTGGGAAGAGAAAATAATTGGCGTTTATAGCAGTCGCCAAGAAGCCATTTTAGCGGATATCCTTTCTGTTAGCATCAATACAGATAAACTAATCCAAAGTTTCTTAGATTACGGGAGAATTTCTGCTCACATTATGGTTGGCGGTATAGACCTAGACTACACACCACATCCCCGCCACGCAAAACGCTTATTAGATGAGTTAATAGAGCGAACAAAATCGCAATATCAACAAAAAACAGAAGAAGAAATTAGACAGGCTATTATAAAAAAACTTCAAAACCCTAATCCCCCTGCTGTACATAAAAGAACGCCGGTTCCTAAAAAGAAACCTTTCTCAGAAAAACTACGCGCTAAACTGCTCCCTAAAAAACAATATCATATATTTAAGCAACGTTTTGAAGACGGCGGCGATATTATTTATCGTAAACATTGGATTGTCCTGCTCCGTTTAGTTGGTATTCCTCTGCTAATTAGTGCGCTTCTTCTCTATTTTGTCTCAACGCAAACTTATTTTATTTTAGTGCAAAGCCCAGAGGCTTTATCTGACTCGTTGGTTAGCTTGGCGGCAGTTGCCGCAGTGGCTTCTATAGGATGGGGTATTTTTCAATACTTCTCTTGGAGTTATGATATTTTCAAAGTAACAAAAAGTGCTATATTTGATATTGATCGTAAACCGCTGGGGAACGAAAATAGCCGCTCTGCACCCTTAGACAATATCGAAAGCTTAACCTATAAACGTGATGGTCTTATGAATATCTTTTTTAATTATGGAACAGTTTATATCCATATTGGCTCAGAAGCGTTTGATTTTCAAGACGTTTTAGATCCCGCATCGGTGCAACGAGATATTAGCCGCCGCTATACGGCAAACCATATTAACAAAAAAGAAAACGCCGCTAAAAAAGATAATCAAAAATGGATAGATTGGTTCCTTACCTATCATCAGAGCGAAGAGGAGTTCCAGAAATTAATTAAGAAACTGCAAAAAGAAAAAGAAGAAAGAGAATTAGCAGAGGCTATCGCAGCAGAAGAAAATGATGAAAGAGAAGATTATGAATAAAAAGGCGCATCTACTTATAAGCCTTACCCTGCTAAGCACACTCACTTTTGCTTGCTCTTTTTTCTCTGCTCCTCAGAAAGAATCTTCTACACCTACACAAGAAATTGCCCCAACCGAAATACCCGTAGAAACGCCTACGCTTGCACCAACCAAAATCCCTGCGCCAGCATTGCCAATCGGCGTAGTGACAGAAAAAGACAGCACTCTATCTCTTTTTGACAGCGCGGGGTATACACTCGCACAGGTAAACACGCCGGGGCTTTCCTATGCCGATGAAAATAATGTACATATTGCTGGTGTCTTTTCTCAAGAAAGTAACGCTTTCCCCGTTCTCTATTTCTCCTTTGAGCAAAACAACTCTTTGCTTTTTGTCCACAATGGGGAATTTGCCACACTCATCTCAACCCCAAACTTCTCTGGTCTAGCAGGAGCGGCGGGTGAGCCAATTATCGCTTATACAACCACAGAATTTCTTAACGATAGCCTTGTAAGCGATTTATATGTAGGCACAACACAAACTTTGCCCACTGCCCCATCCATTTTACACGACAGCGATACCGAAGGATGGGGAATGGTCGCCCTTGCCGTAGATGTAAACGCGGGGCAACCAAGCGGTGTTTGGTTCTCAAAACGTCCCTGGGGCATTGGCGGAGACATCGTTTTTGAACCACGAAGAACCTTAGAATATCTTGATTTAGAAAGCGGACAGGGCAGGCAGATATTGGGCGCAGAAGCGAATCCATCGGCAATTTCAGCGAACAGAGAATGGGTGGCATACACAGACGATGGCACAGTGGCAGGCGTTGGCACAATGACAATTCGCAATCTAAATACAGGGGAAAGTCTTAATTACCCACTCCAAACAGCCGTTGACCAACGTGGCGCAGGTAGTGCTACTTTTTCCCCCTCTAATCAATATCTGGCGTGGATGGAAGGCAGTGGGTGGCAAATGGCAGAGATGCCAAACTTCCGTTCAGTTATCCGTATTGGCGACCTAGCGGGAAATATAATCACCGAATTCCCAGATACTGCCCTCGCCCCCTCATCTGGCATGAGCGTTATTCAGCGTGTTGAGCCAGTTGGCTGGCTCGATGATAATACTTTAATTGTGATGGCACGTGGCGAAAGTTGGGACGATGTTCTTCTGTTAAAAATAGACATCGCTTCGCGAATCCCCAGTTTTTTGGCAAAAGGTGCCTTTGTGGGATTTGCTTACCCCTAAAAACTCACTCGTCTAACTGCTTCATTAATTCTTCTCTTAGGATTTGTGGATTCGCGCGTCCGCGTGCCTCACGCATTACCTGCCCGAAGAGAAAGTTCGCTACCCCAACTTTTCCTGAGCGGTAGCTCGTGACCTCATCTGGGTGCGCGTTGATTACACTGGATACGAACCCCAAAATCAACGCGGTGTCCGAAACTTGCGCCAAGCCTTTTTCTTCTACAATGGCTTGAGGGGCTTTTCCACTTTCAAAAACATCACCTAAAACTTCTTTAGCCGTATTTTTATTGATTTTCCCTTCTGACACCAAAGAAATCAATTCAGCCAGAGCTTTGGGGGTGACTTTGATTTCATCTATGCCTACTTCGGCTTGATTCATCCGCGCAAAAAGTTCGCCCATCATCCAGTTTACAACTGCCTTCGGCTTTACATTATTCTTTACCGTTTCTTCAAAATACTCAGCAATGGCTCGGTCAGAAACCAAGACTTTTGCATCATATTCGCTGAGTTGAAAATCGGCGAGAAAACGCTCAAGTTTGGCGCGGGGGAGTTCGGGCAGGTCGGCGCGGACACGTTCACGCCAGGCATCATCTATTTTTAACGGTGGCAAGTCTGGTTCAGGGAAGTAGCGGTAGTCATGCGCATCTTCTTTGCCGCGCATCACATAGGTTTTGCCCGCGACTTCGTCCCATCCCATCGTCACCTGATCCACTTCACCGCCCTCATCCAAAACTTTACTCTGGCGAGCGATTTCATAATTGATCGCATCTTCCATTGATCTAAAAGAATTTAGATTTTTGACTTCGGTGCGAATTCCTAGCTTTTCTGTGCCAACGGGGCGAACAGAAGTATTTGCTTCAAAACGAATTACGCCCTTCTCCATATTGCCAGAATTCACACCGAGATAGCGCAAAATATCGCGCAGATTTTCAGCATAAGCGCGGGCTTCGGCGGCAGAGTGCATGTCGGGCTGGGAGACGATTTCGAGCAGAGGCACGCCAGCACGGTTGAGGTCAACGAGACTTGCGCCATCAACATGCGTGAGTTTGCCCGCATCTTCTTCAAGATGGGCGCGTAAAACGCGAATGACTTTTTC
The DNA here is from genome assembly GCA_964488755.1 of uncultured Anaerolineaceae bacterium. GTDB lineage: Bacteria > Chloroflexota > Anaerolineae > Anaerolineales > Villigracilaceae > Desulfolinea. The sequence goes on from CAZAWS010000005.1 coordinate 15,156, forward strand.
GCCTTTATCCGTTTGGATAATAATTTCTCCATTGGTTGCCAACGGCTCTTCAAATTGAGAGATTTGGTAACCTTTGGGCAGGTCGGGATAAAAATAATTCTTGCGCGCAAAAATGCTCACAGGTTCTATTTTGCATCCCAACGCCAACCCAACGCGCATCGCATATTCGACCGCACGTTCATTGACAACGGGGAGCGTGCCGGGCATGGCTGAGCAAACGGGGCAAACGGCGATATTCGGCTCGGCTTCCACCGAATCAACTACAGGACAGCCACAGAACATTTTCGATTCTGTAGCGAGTTCAACGTGGACTTCTAGTCCGATTACGGGTTGATATTTCATAAGTTTTCTCAAAAACTCTTTTGTAAGGATATTCGCCGTATTCTATCATCCCCTTTATTTTTTTGTGGTGTCTTTTTTATTACCGATTCAATTATTTAATAGCAGGCTTCAGCCCTGAGCGTGGGCGTTTACGTCCATGTGGATGCAATCTTAGTTTTCCAAACCTTCAAAGAGGGAAATTTTCTTCCTCATCTCATCAGGGATTGGAATTGTCTTTTGCGTATGATAATCAAAAGCTACTAAAATTACATAGCCAGAGGCAAAAACTTCATTTGTCTCTGCGTGAACGATGCTCTGCTTAACCGTCATAGATTTGTTGCCCAGTCTACAGGTACAAGCACCAGCTTTTACGGGAGTGCCATATTCAACGGGCGCGTGATAAGTTACTTTTGATTCAGCCATGATCACGCCAACGTCCATAAAGGATTGTCCGGGGGTAAACAAGCCCAATTTTATAAAATAACGAATGCGCGCTTGCTCAAAGTAGGTAAGGTATTTGGCATTATTCAAATGCCCCTGCGGGTCTAAATCCCCATAGCGGACTTCAATTGGGTGGAAAAATTTTATTTCAGACATGTGGTCTACGACTCCACTCTAAGAATCTCACATCGAAAAGCACAAGACGCGGGTAATGATAAATTTTGACTGATATGAAAATATGTGTTTCGCACTCTCCCCCCTTCCCTTCAACAGACTCAGGACACCGCCTAGCCTTCCCCCGAAGGGGGAAGGGATGTCTCACAGAGACATCTCCCCCTTCGGGGGGGAGATGTCCAAAGGACAGAGGGGGCATTTTAGCCACTACTCAGACACGTATCCCATTTTTGTTTGGGTTGAACACGCACCTATTAAAGAATCTGTTTTTAAGGAGGGCTTCTGCGCTCTTTTTGCAGTGGCGACTCTTATTATATACCCAAATACGCAGAACGTATTTCTTTATTATTGATTAATTCGCGCGCAGGACCTTGCATCTTATTTCGTCCTTCTGCCAAGACATAACCATAATCACTGACAGCAAGAGCCATTTGGACATTTTGCTCAACAAGGAGAATGGTAATGCCTTCGCTTTTGAGCATTTTGAGACTTTCAAATAAACCCAAAACCAATACTGGGGCTAAACCAAGTGAAAGTTCATCAATAATCAGCACTTTTGGGTTAGCCATCACACCACGTGCAACAGCCAGCATTTGTTGTTCGCCGCCGCTCAATGTACCTGATTTTTGGCTTCGGCGTTCTTTCAAGCGCGGGAACATCGTATAAACTTTTTCAAGACTCTCGTTCATTTTAGAGCGGGCACGTTTAGCCGTTGCACCCATTTCGAGATTTTCAAAAATGGTCATATCAGTAAAAAGTTGCCGACCTTCGGGGACAAGAACGAGACCTAAGTTGGCTTTTGCGTGGGCAGAAAGTTTGCTTACATCTTCTCCTTCGAACCAGACTGAGCCTTCCCAGGGTTTATTGAGACCAACAACGGTGCGCAATAAAGTTGTTTTGCCAACACCATTTGCACCGACAAGGGAGGTCAACTTCCCTTCTTTAAGAGAGAGGCTGGCACCCCATAGAATTTGCACTTCTCCGTAGCCAGAGCTAATATCTTTTGCTTCTAGAATCGCCATTTTAGTCATCTCCCATCAGTCTTTTTGCCAATTCGGGATCGCCAAGATACGCCTCAATCACTTGCGGATTATTTACGATTTCTTCGGGCGTGCCTTCGGCGATTTGTTGCCCATAATCTAACACAATCATGCGATCAGAGACGTTCATTACCGCTTTCATAACGTGTTCGATCATGATAATTGTAACGCCTCGATCTCGAATTTTCTTGACGATTTCAACCATCCCGCTGATTTCACTAGGATTAAGCCCCGCGAGAACCTCGTCCAGAAGAAGCAAGTATGGACGAGCTGCCAACGCTCGAGCCATTTCAAGGCGTTTCTTTTGCGCGACATTTAGGCTTGCTGCCAATTGGTCGACGCGTGCGTTGAGACCAACAAATTCCATTACCTCATCCGCGATTTCTGATGCGCTACTCAGGCTATGGTTTTCGCGCCCAAAGCAGGCTCCTACAACCACGTTTTCTCGAACAGTCAACTCTTCTAATGGCTGGACAATTTGATGCGTGCGAGCGAGTCCGCGTTTTGCCATTTTATATGTTTTGCTCCCTGTCACATCTTCTCCGTGAAAGAGAACTCGCCCTTCTTCGGGCGCATAAACGCCATTGATACAGTTAAAAAGGGTGGTTTTGCCCGCACCATTGGGACCGATTAATCCCATGATTTGTCCTTCGGGGAGGTCAAAGGTAATTTGCGTTAAAGCTTGTAGACCTCCAAATCGTTTGGTTACGCCTTCTACACTTAAAAGTGATGTCATGGTAATACCCTCCGTAGCGGTGCAAAGCGATGACGCAGCCAGCCTACTGCTCCCGCTGGGATAAATAGAACGATTATTAACAAAATTGCGCCTGAGACAGAAAGCTGTATGTCTTTGAAGAAATCACTGGTAACAAGATAACCGCGCATTCCCTGATAGGCGAAGGCACCCAAGATGGGACCAAGGACGGTTCCTTGTCCGCCAAGCATGACCATAACCAAAAGTTCAATCGAGGCATGAAGCGGGAAAGCCACGTGAGGTTCCACATTCCCGTTTTTAAAGAAGAAAAGCATCCCGACCATACCGGGGATGATGGCTGAGAGAACATAAGCCCAAGTCTTTGCATCAGGAGCGACTACGCCCATCACTTCTGCGGCATCTTCGTTTTCGCGAATGGCAAGGAGTCCAAGCCCAAATTTTGAGACACGGACGAGATAGCTCAGAATAACGGAGGCTAGGGCTAAGCCAGCCATAATATAAAACGCCATGTTAAGGGCTTCTGCGGCACCGCCATAGGTTTTGTAAATTTTGAAGTTTAGCGTCATGCCGACAGGCCCGCCAAAGATATCAAGATTATTGATGAGGGCTTTCATAGCCTCATTAACACCTATGGTTGCTAAGGCGAAGTATCCGCCACGTAAGCGTAGGATAGCTTTGCCGAGCAAGAAGGCTAAGAGTCCAGCTGATATACCGGCTACGAGGAGTGATGCCCAGATAGACCATCCTTGCTCATTGAGGAAATATAAGCCAACATAGCCACCAAATCCATAGAAAACAATATGTCCGAAACTTACATAACCGGTATAGCCAAGCAAAATATTGAGACTAGATGCTAAAGCCACTGCCTTTAGAATTGTAAAGGCTTTTTCTCGCACAGAAATGCTATCTACAAGTGTGGGCCAAATTGCTAAACCGACAACGACAAGAATTGGAAGAATAACTCCGAGGTGTTTACGCCAATTTTTCATTCTTTTGCTCCAAAGAGGCCTTTAGGACGAACTAGAAGAATGACAACAAATAAGCCAAATTCGATGACCGGCACCCAAGATGATTCCATAAAGGCAGGAACGGCTGCTTCTAAGACGCCTAAGATGAGACCGCCAAAAAGTGCGCCAACGGGATTCCCTAACCCGCCTAGCACGCCAATGACGAAACTTTTTAGTTCGTAATGAGCACCAGAGAGAATGCTAAAAGGGAAAAATGTGGCAATCAATGCTCCAGAAATGGCAGCAAGCATTGTGCCGATTCCGAAACTGAGGGCTAGTATTTGGGTGGAGGGAACGCCCATTAACTCGGCGGCGGCTCGGTTATTAGTCACCGCTCGGACGTATTTTCCCGGACGGGTTTTGTAAAGGAAGAGGTAGAGTGCGCCTGTCACCAAGATAGCGATGATGGCAGCAATCAAGCGTGTGCCAAGTATGGTTGTAAATCCCATATCAAAAGTGCCCATGTTGAAATCTACGTTATAGGGGGATGTGGTAAAGGCAGCAGTGGCAACCCCGATAATAATCATATTGACCGAAAAGGTTGCCAGTAGAGATGAAAGATGTGGAGCGTCGATTATCCTATGGACAGCGATAAAGTAAATCACGATTCCTAAGAGCAACCCCAAAATAGCAACGGGGATAAGTCCAAGATAAGGATTGATGCCCATTTTGACAAATATGAAGAATGTACCAAACATGCCCAAGGAAATAATGGAACCATGAGAGAGATTGATGACATCCATCACACCCCAAATTAGGGTTAGCCCCATTGCGGCGACTCCGTAAACGAAGCCCAAGAGAACGCCATCGGGAAGGGATGCGAGAAGCAAGCTAAGTTGTTGCATAGGTACTCCCGGTAAATTGATAATTGATATTACGCATGAACTGTCTTTTCGCCCTCGCCCTAGCGGAGGTGCCACAAGTAGTTAGGCGTGGGGAGATATGAGTGCTAAAAAATGCTTTTGCGTAATCTGAGATAATAAAAAGATATCCCCTCAAGATTTCTCTTGAGGGGATATTTGCTATTGCTAAAAACGAATTAATGGGTAGGGATGGGGAAAAGGGGATCAGATGTTGCTACGCTAGCTGGGGCAACAATTTCGAGCACGAATTCGCCGGCATCATCTAATTGCCATTGAGCAACAACCATTTCGTGAGCGATTTGCAAACCATGTGCTTCTTCAGAAGTATCAAATTGAATACCACCGTAGAATGCCATCATATTCATAGCGTTCAATGCGGCTTTGACAGCATCAGAGTCTACCGAATCTGCATCTTGAATTGCTTTTTGGAGTGCTAAACC
>CAZAWS010000006.1:0-19485 GCA_964488755.1 uncultured Anaerolineaceae bacterium
TGAATTTTCAACGATGGCAGTTCTGACTTCAATTGAGCGTTTCCCAGAAGATTTTAAAAAATAAAACCAGTCAGTCTCTGAGCGGAGCGTAGCGCAGACGAAGAGCGGGTCGCTAAAGACCCCGTCCTTCGTCTACAGGCTCAAAAACAGTCGCCTTCCGCTCAGGAACTGAATACTTTTTACGAAATACTACAAGGTATTTTTATGACCAAAGATATTACCCTCACGATTGATGGAAAAGAAGTAAGTGTTCCTAGCGGAACGCTGGTGATTGATGCTGCAAAGAAAATCGGCATTGACATTCCCGCTTTTTGCTACCATCCTAAAATGGAGCCGGTGGGCATGTGTAGGCAATGCCTCGTTGAAATTGGTCGCCCAGCTTTTGACCGTGCCACTGGTGAAGCCGTTCTCGAAGAAGATGGCTCACCGAAAATCAATTGGGGTTGGAAACTCGAAACATCCTGCACAAATCCCGTTTCGGAGGGGATGGCAGTCAACACCAAGAGCGAGAAAGCGGTTAAAGGGCAGAACGATATGCTCGAATTCCAGCTTCTCTCGCATCCCTTGGATTGCCCTGTTTGCGATAAGGGCGGCGAATGTCTCTTGCAGGATTTGACCCTTGCGCATGGTAGCACCGAAAGTCGTTACCGCTTTGATGAAAAACGTCATGCTGATAAGCATGTTGCTCTTAGTGATTTGATTTGGCTGGACAGAGAACGTTGTATTGAGTGCGGACGTTGTGTCCGCTTCCAAAGCGAAGTCGTGGGCGAAGCTGTTTTGGGCTTCAACCATCGTGGTGCACGCACCGAAGTGATGACAAACTCGGATCCCGGGTTTGATTCTGTTTTTTCTGGCAACACCACCGACACCTGTCCGGTTGGCGCGCTCACCACAGCCAAGTTCCGCTTTGGTGCACGTCCGTGGGAAATGGAAGCCACTGCTTCGATTTGCTCCACCTATCCCACCGGCGCAAACACCATTCTGAACACTCGCCGTGATGTAAAAAGCGGAAAAGTAGTCGTTAAACGTGTTATGCCCCGTCAAAATGAAGCCGTCAACGAAACTTGGATTGCAGATGGGACACGCTTTGCCGATTTCAATACAGATGGGCGTTTAATTGCCCCTTCTGCTGGATGGACGGATGTTATTGCGAACGCGGCTCAGAACTTGAGTGCCGCTGACGAACCGATTTTTGTCGTAGACGGAAGCCTGCCCAACGAAGACCTTTTCAATATCAAATCTCTGGCAGATGAAGTTGGCGCAAAAGCCTATTGTTATAGCAAAATAGGTGGCGGAGCATTAACCACAAAATCGGGTTCTTATGGTAAATCAAGTGCTGGTGATGCCATCTTGGTGATTGGCTCTGACCTTTACACTGAAGCCCCAATCTTTTGGCTCCGTGCAAAACAAGCCACTGATCGTGGGGCAACATTAATCGTTGCGACTGAATCAGAAACTCGTCTCGATAAATTTGCGACTATAGTAACTCGTGATTTTGGGCAAGGTTTAGAAGCCGCCAAAGAAGCCTTTGCCAATGCTGAAAATAGTGTTGTGCTTTATAGCGGTGACGATGCTCTAGCGCAATCTTGCGCTGACTTGAACCCCACGAGCTTAATTGGTGTTTGGGGTGAAGCCAATACACAAGGTGCATGGGAGATGGGCTATGAAGCACTCTCTGATGTAGAAGTGTTGAAGGGCAAAACAGTGTACGTTGCTGGCAACCCCGCTTTGGTAGACGCGGTTGTTGCACAAGCAGACGTCACAGTAGCGCAATCTGCTTCCATGCAAGAAGCAAGTGAAAACGCGGGCGTTACGCTCCCTTCCCGCAATATATCTGAAAGTTTAGGCACATTCACATCCGCTGAAAGACGCGTCCAATTATTCCATCCCGCAGTGCCAGCAGAGGGTGATACTTTGCCCGGCTTTGTGATTGTGGCGCAAATTGCTGAGAAAATGGGCGTAACTTTAGATATTGAAGCCGAAGATATTTTTGGCAATTGCTTCGAGTTGAGTTACGCAGACTTATCAAAAACAAATCCCGAAGAGAAATTGCTCATCGGCGGGAATTGTTACGAAAATACGCAAGGTGTGGGCGTACAGCTTTAAAAAACTTTTTCGGACACGGAGTTTCACGGATTACAAGGAGAGAGACTTTATAGTTACGGAAAAAAACAAAAAGCTTTTCTCCGTGTAATCTGTATAATCCGTGTACTAAAAAATAGAAGGAAGTCTTATGGACTCTGCTTTAATTTGGGAAATGGTCATCAAAGCCTTAATTTTGATTTTAGCCTTGCTGACTGGATTCGCATACCTGACCTATTATGAAAGGCGCGGATTGGCGCGTATTCAGTCTCGTGTGGGACCGAACCGTGCGGGACCTGCTGGGCTTTTACAGCCGATTGCCGATGCGGTTAAACTGATTTTTAAAGAAGAGTTTACCCCTGGACAAGCCTACAAAGTCATTTTTGTTTTGGCACCGATTATTACGGTTGTTCCTGCAATTTTGATTGTCGCCACAGTTCCTTGGGGCGGCACGGTAACAATTGGCGGGCGTGAAGTGATGCTAGGGATTGCCGATATAAATGTGGGTGTTCTTTATATTATGTCGGTGGCATCTATTGCGGTTTATGGCGTGGTTTTAGGGGGATGGGCAAGCAATAATAAATATGCCATGATGGGCGGATTACGCTCTACCGCACAGATGATTAGTTACGAACTGGCTCTTGGTTTATCTTTTGTTGGCGTGGTTTTGCTGGCAAATTCGATGAGAATGACAGAAATTGTTGACGCACAACGTGGATTATGGTTTGTTTTTTTGCAACCCGTTGGCGCAGTGGTCTTTTTCTTTGCAACTTTGGCAGAATTGAACAGAGGTCCTTTTGATATGCCCGAAGCTGAGCAGGAACTTTCTGCCGGTTATAACGTGGAATACTCAGGGATGAAATTTGCCCTCTTCTTCATGGCAGAATATACAAAGATGGTTTCAATTTCTGCAATTATCGCCACACTTTTCTGGGGCGGCTATCGGGGTCCTTTTATTGACACGATGCCGGGATTGGGTCCGCTTTATATGTTTATTAAAATTTTCTTTATCCTTTTTATGATGATTTGGGTGCGCGCTTCTTGGCCCCGCATTCGCTACGATCGTCTAATGGATTTAGGATGGAAAATTTTACTTCCCCTTTCTTTGGGCTTGGTTTTTATTAACGCAACCGGGATTTTGTTAGACCAAATGTGGTTAATCCCGCTTCTCTCTATTGGGGCTGGTTATTTAGCCGTTCAGGCTATCAATCTTTCCCTAAGGAGGAAAGAAAATGCTCGTTGAACTTCTTCGTGGTCTAAAAACCACCTTCAAGATAATGCTCGACAAGCCGGTTACGATTCAGTATCCGGAAGAAAAACGTGAGGTTCGCCCACGTTACCGCGGTAAACACGAACTAAAGCGTTATGACAACGGTTTAGAGAAATGTATAGGCTGTGGTCTGTGTGCCGCCGCTTGTCCCTCAAATGCGATTTTCGTTGAAGCTGGCGAAAATACAGACGAAGTCCGCTTCTCTCCCGGTGATCGCTACGCCAGCACTTATGAGATTAATCTCTTGCGTTGTATCTATTGCGGCTATTGCGAAGATGCTTGTCCCACTGGTGCAATCAAATTAGAACACGAATACGATATTAATTTCTCCACTCGTTTAGATGCGATTGCCGACAAAGATAAATTGCTTATTTCTTTGGCTAACGATTTATCTACGCCACAAGAAACAAAACCGGGCACTTTTACTCGCCCTATTCCAGATATGGAGAATCCGCAGGATTATTAAGAGACATCAGGTTTCAGACATCAGACTTTAGCTGATGTCTGAAGTCTAAAGTCTGAGGTCTAAGTATGACAGTTTTTATAATACTCGCCCTAGTGGCAATCGTCACTGCCTTAGGCATGTTGATCAGCCGCAATGCAGTTTATTCTGCCTTGTTTCTGGTGCTAAACTTTGCCACAGTCGCCGTTTTTTATCTTTTATTGGGCGCACCTTTTATCGCCATCACCCAAGTCACGGTTTATGCGGGTGCGATTATGGTGCTTTTCATCTTCGTCATCATGCTTTTAGGCACAGATGAATTGCCAGAGAGCGATAACCTCCCGTGGCAGAAACCAGTCGCCGTTGGTCTCGCAATCGTTTTGATGGTTGAAGGTTTTTATCTGATGATTTCTCAGAAAGCCCCGGGATTAATCAACGCCGCTCCCGCAGAAAGTTTTGGTAGCCCTCAAGCGATTGGCGATATGCTTTTTACCGATTATTTGCTTCCCTTTGAAGCAACATCCATTTTACTCTTGGTTGCAATGGTCGGCGCAATCGTGCTGACCGTCAAAAAGAAGAAAGGAGCGCAAAACTAATGGAAGGCATTCCTGTAAATTATTACGTTGCGCTCTCCGCAATCCTATTTACGATTGGCGCACTCGGTGTTCTCATTCGCAGAAATGCGCTGGTTATTTTTATGTCTATTGAGTTAATGCTCAACGCGGCAAATTTAGCCCTAGTCGCTTTTTCTAGCGCAAATAACCAATTGGATGGGCAAATTTTTGTCTTTTTCATTATGACAGTCGCTGCCGCAGAAGTAGCGGTTGGTTTGGCTCTAATCGTTGCCGTTTTCCGCACGAAGAAAAGCATCGATGTTGACCAAATCAACGTCTTAAAAGGATAGCCAACATGAATTTTTCTGAAACTGTAAATACTGGTTATTTCTTTGGATTAGTTCCTCTGCTCGTTTTCTTCCCCGTAATCGGATTAGTGATTAACATGATTTTCGGTGGGAAGATGAGCGAAAAATGGATTGGAATCGTGGCGAGCGTGGCATCTGGCTTGACATTCGTAGTCGCCGTTTTGCTGGCGTATTCTTTGGGTGCCACCGATGGGCACGTGCAAAGAATCTTTCTTGCCGAGTGGATACATATCGGTGATCTCCAACTTGATTGGACTTTCCGCGTAGATACCCTCTCTGTTGTGATGATGCTGGTTGTTTCCGCAGTTGGGACTCTGATTCACATCTACGCCATCGGCTATATGCACGAAGATGTGCGCTTCCATGACGATATCAAACGTTTCCGCCGATTCTTCGTTTTTCTGAATCTCTTCATCGCTATGATGATGATTCTCGTCAGCGGCGACTCCTATCTAATGCTCTTCGTCGGTTGGGAAGGTGTGGGGCTTTGTTCCTTCCTCCTGATCGGTTTCTGGTACGATTTCGATACTCTCGGACAAAAAAGCACCAAAAATGCCGAAGCGGGTAAAAAAGCCTTTATCGCCAATCGTATTGGCGACTTCGGTTTCCTGCTCGCTATCTTCACCACTTTCTGGCACTTCGGCAGCTTGCAGTTTGATACCGTATTTGAACAAGCTGGACATCAACCTGCTACCGTTATAACGGCAATTACCCTCTTCATGCTAATCGGCGTAGCCGGTAAATCCTCGCAGATTCCGCTTTACGTTTGGCTTCCAGACGCAATGGCAGGTCCTACCCCCGTTTCTGCGCTCATCCATGCCGCGACAATGGTCACGGCTGGCGTTTATTTAGTGACGCGTTCTGCACCGCTTTATTCAACAGTGCCAAATGCACAATATATCGTTGCTATGACTGGTGCGGTGACGGCACTTTTCGCCGCCACAATCGCGGCTGGGCAATATGACATCAAGAAAGTGCTTGCTTATTCCACTATCAGCCAATTGGGTTTCATGGTTGCAGCTGTTGGGATGGGTGCGTATGTCGCGGGGATGTTCCATCTCGCCGCACACGCTTTCTTCAAAGCACTCCTCTTTCTTTCTGCTGGTTCAATCATTCTCGGCATGGAACGTGGACATCATCATCTTGCACACGGACATGGCGATCACGATGACGCAGACGCGCATCACGAAGAAGATGAAGAAGTCTTTGACCCCGGTGATATGAGAAATATGGGTAATTTGCGTAAACAGATGCCCGTCACCTTCTGGCTTTATATGGCGGGAACATTGGCTCTCGCTGGTATTTTCCCCTTTGCTGGTTTCTGGTCGAAGGATGAAATTCTGCTGGATGCCAAATTACACGCCGAACATTTCCCCGGTGTTTATTGGCTATTAGCCATCGCTGCTTTCTTAACCGCCTTCTATATGGGGCGACAAATTTGGATGGTTTTCTTTGGCGAAGAACGCACTGAAGTTGCCAAACACGCTCAAGAAAGCCCGCCTGTGATGACCGTTCCGCTTATGTTTTTAGCGGCGGGAGCAGTTTTGGGCGGTTTAATGAACCTTCCCTTTGCAGGTTTCCATAATTTGACCCACTGGTTGAGCCACACACTTGGCGAACTAGAAAGTTTGCCGCTCAATCTTACTGTTGCGGGCGTTTCCACTGTGTTAGCCTTGATTGCAATTTACATTTCTTGGCTAATTTATGGCAAAAATCCCCTTAAAGCCGGACAAGCTGATCCGCTTAAGAAACCGCTTGGCTTTGTTTTTACTGGTATGGAAAACAAATGGTTTGTGGACGAGGGCTATGGAGCAGTTTTTATTCAACCTTTTGAAAAACTGGCTAAATTCCTTTCCATCGACCTTGATTGGAATTTCTGGCACGACTGGTTCCATAACGAAGTTGTTTATGCTGGTTTCCAAGGTTTAGCCCGTTTCCTATCAGACCCCGTAGACATGGGCATCATCAACGCTGTTGCCGACAAACTAGCAGAATGGACAAAACGCTCATCCGAAAGTTTGGGACGTTTACAAAATGGCTTTGTACGCAGTTACGCACTTTCTGTTTTGATGGGCGTGGTTGCGATTTTAGGATATTTGTTGTTTAAGTAAAACGTAACCCCTTGTAGTAAGTGGCTTTAGCCCTTACTCTGCGTGTAATATCCAATCGCAAAAAATAACCGCTGAAGCGGTTACTGCGAGGGGTTGGTGCGGTTGCGATTTTACGGAATACGCAATACGCTTTTGAGTTAAATCGAAACGCTCGAGGATGAACGCATAAGAACCAAACGCCACGCAGATGCTAATAAAGGGCAACCAAGCCCAAAACACGAGCGATGCGGCACTTCATCCAAAAAATAAAAATCTGTGGATAGAATTCTACAAAATTAAGAAAAACGAGGACCGACTATGGACTTTGAGCTACTTCCCAATTTAGTCACATTTTCCCCACTGGTGGGTGTGCTGGCACTTCTTTTTATCAAACCTGAAAAGAAAGACCTCATCCGCAAAGTTGCTTTGTGGACATCATTGCTCACATTTGGCATTTCGATTGTCTTGTTGATGCAATTTGACGCAAGCAACCCTGAGTTGCAGATGGTCACCAACCTGTCTTGGATTCAAGTCGCAGATTGGAATATCTCCTATTATATGGGCGTGGATGGGTTGAGCATTTTGCTCATTCTCCTAACCACCTTCCTGACCCCGATAGCGATTCTGTCCACATGGACGGCTGTTGAAAATCGTGTAAGAGATTTCATGATTTTCTTCCTGATGCTCGAAGTCGGGATGCTCGGCGTTTTCATAGCGCAGGATTTATTCCTCTTCTACGTCTTCTGGGAATTCACTCTCGTCCCGATGTATTTCCTCATCGGCATTTGGGGTGGTCCAGAAAGAATTTATGCTTCGATGAAGTTCTTCCTCTACACAATGGCTGGCTCATTATTGATGCTTTTGGCTATTTTGTGGCTTGGTATTAATCAGGGCACTTTCGCTGTCCCAGATTTGATTGCGATGGGCGGTATTCCCGCTGGCACTCAAACTTGGCTTTTCCTTGCCTTTGCGATTGCCTTTGCCATCAAGGTGCCTATGTGGCCCCTCCACTCTTGGTTGCCCGATGCTCACGTTCAAGCTCCCACCGCTGGCTCTGTGATTTTGGCGGGCGTTCTGCTAAAAATGGGCACTTACGGTTTTGTGCGCTTCAATTTACCCCTCTTCCCTGAAGCCTCCGTCCACTTTGCCCCCATGATGGCAGGATTGGCGGTTGTCGGTATCATTTACGGCGCAATCGTTTCTTATTATCAGAAAGATATTAAGAAATTGGTTGCTTATTCATCTATCAGCCATCTTGGTTTCGTAATGCTCGGTCTTTTTGCCCTCAACTCGCAGGGTATTCAAGGTGGTATCTTGCAGATGATTAATCATGGTATCAGCACCGGTGCATTATTTCTTTTGGTCGGTATGATTTATGAGCGAACACACACCCGAGATTTTGAAGTATATGGCGGATTGTGGAAAGTGATGCCCGTTTACGGTACGGTAATGCTGGTTGTGACTCTTTCCTCCATGGGCTTGCCCGGTCTCAACGGCTTTGTAGGCGAATTCACCATTTTGCTTGGTGCTTTTGGTTCCGAAGCAATTGGTTCTGCGTGGTACGCAGGTCTTTCTGCCATCGGCGTTATTCTCGCTGCAATCTATATGCTTTATATGTATCAGAAGATATTCCTTGGTCCTGAAGGCTCGATTGTTCAAACCGTCAAAGAGCATGGGCACGCCCTTCTCGATCTTAGTACTCGTGAAATCATCACTATTGCCCCCCTTCTCGTCTTGATTTTCTGGATTGGTCTTTACCCCAAACCTTTCTTCGCTCTGATTGCGCCTACTGTAGATAACCTCGTTGCAGTTTTGCAAGCGGCGATTCACTAGGAAAATATATACAGTCTCTGAGCGGAGCGAAGCGCAGTCGAAGAGCGGCTTATCTAGTATTCCGTCCTTCGTCTACAGGTTCAAGTGCAGTCGCCTTCCGCTCAGGAACTGGAAGTTTTTATTAATCACTTTCTCACTCTATTAGAAGAGAATTATTTATGACCCAAGCCGATTTATACACACTCTTACCAATAATTGTCCTAACGGTCTGGGCTTTAGCCCTGCTCTTGATGGATTTATTTATTCCCAAAGAACGCAAGGGTTTGACAGCAATCCTAGCCGCCGCAGGCTTAGCCCTCACAATGGGCATTAGCCTGACCCAAACGGGTCAGACAAGCGTTGGCTTCAACGGAATGGTTGTTCTTGATGGCTTCTCAACCTTCATTAGCATCTTATTGCTATTCTCCGCCTTAATGGGAATTTCCATCGCCTATGGCTATCTCAAACGCATGGGCATCGAGCGCGGCGAATACTATTTGCTGATTTTATTCAGCATAGTCGGCATGATGTTGATGACCCAAGCCGCTGACCTGATTGTGGTCTTTATCGCCCTCGAACTGCTCTCTATTCCGTTATACGTTCTCGCCGCTTTTGCTAACTCAAATACAGCCTCCGAAGAAGCTGGTATCAAATACTTCCTCTTGGGCGCCTTCTCTGGCGGATTTGTCGTCTACGGGATTGCCCTCGTCTTTGGTGCGACTGGAACAACTGCCATCGCTGGGATTGCCGCCGCGACTGCGGCTGGTACAGTGAATACACCCTTGATTTTGGCTGGGGCGGCGTTAATTCTCGTTGGATTCGGCTTCAAGGTTGCTGCTGTTCCCTTTCACATGTGGACACCGGATGTCTATCAGGGCGCACCAACCTCCGTCACCGCTTTTATGGCGGCTGGCGCAAAGATTGCTGGCTTTGCCGCATTAATGCGCATCTTTTCAACCGCATTCCCCTCCCTCGCCGCTGACCTGACTCCCGTCCTCGCTATTCTGGCTGCCCTAACAATGATTGTTGGCAATGTCGCCGCTGTTTCTCAGAAAAATATCAAGCGCATGTTGGCGTATTCGAGCATCGCTCACGCTGGCTATATCCTGATGGCATTTGTTACTTTTGGCAATCCCAAAGTCGCCCCGACCGCCATCGCCGCTGGCATTTTCTATCTCGTAACCTACGCCATAACCAACTTTGGTTCTTGGGGTATCGTTATTTCTCTTGAAGAAGCAAATGGCAAAGGTTTAGAAATTGATGATTACGCCGGGCTAGGTCGCAAGAAACCTCTCATGGCAGCCGCCATGACCGTTTTCATGCTCTCGCTCACCGGCATCCCACCCACATTGGGCTTGATCGGTAAATTCTACCTTTTCAGTGCCGTCATTGCCGCAGATTTTTACTGGCTGGCAATCGTTGGCGTGCTGACCTCGCTTATCTCCGCTTTCTACTATCTGCGCGTTGTCGTTACCATGTATATGAAAGACGGCGAGCCGAAGACTACCTCCGAAGATTGGCTTACCTTCACTTGGGGCGCGATGGCAGTATTGACAGTTATACTTGGCTTAATTCCTGCAAGACTCTTTATTTGGGCATCGCAGGCAATTATTAAATAAATTTTCTTTTTCTAAATATAGAGACCTGACAGTTTTTTAAAACCTGTCAGGTCTTTTTTGTTCAACAATACTGAAAGTTGGAACCCCCATGCTAAAATCCCTCATATTTGACTTTGACGGTCTCATCCTCGATACCGAAACGCCAGAGTTTAACGTTCTCCAAGAAATTTATGCCGAATATGGCGCAGAACTCTCTATTGAAAAATGGGGACAGATTATCGGCGGGAGCGGCGCGGTGCATTTTGATCCGGTTGCCGATTTGGAGCAGATTCTCGGCAAAAAGCTCCCGCGTCAGCGCGTGTTGGACGCGTGGCGCGCCAAAGCGGACGCGTTAATCGCGGTGAATCCCATTCTTCCCGGCGTGATGGATATTTTGGATGAAGCGCAGAGTCGCGGTTTGAGCCTCGCTATCGCCTCTAGTTCTGAGCATTGGTGGGTAGACGGGCATCTTAAACGCCTCGGCATTTTTAACAGATTCGAGCATATCGTCTGTTCGGAGGATGTAACGCGCACCAAGCCCACGCCGGAACTATTTTTACTCGCCCTCAGCAAGTTGAATACACGCGCGGAGCAGGCAGTCGTTTTTGAAGATTCTCCTAATGGAGTTAAGGCGGCTCAAACGGCGGAGATTTTTGTGGTCGCCGCGCCCAATCCGATTACCGCATTGCTGGCATTTAATCCGCCCCCTAATTTAATGCTTTCATCTTTAGCTGAATTTAGTTTTGGAAAACTTCCATAAATTTAAACGAAAAAAGGATTTTTTTTCTTGTGTTTTAATTTGAAGTATTGTACACTGATGGTAGTAATTTTGCGCTTGCAAAATATCCAACATTATCGTTTCCGAAGGAGGAAGAATGTCTGCTTACGAGTATCCCCTATTGCTTAAAAATGTGCTGGAGTCAGGTGTGCGATTTGCGCCTGAGCAGAAGATTATTTACCGAGACCAGTTTGAATACACTTATACAGAAATGTATCAGCGTGTTTTTCAACTGGTTGCTGGATTGCAAAAACTTGGCGTTGAGCAGGGAAGTACGGTTGGCATTATCGAGTGGGATAGCTACCGTTATCTTGAAATGTATTTCGGCGTGCCAAGTGCTGGCGCGGTGATGCACACGATTAATCCTTTACTTTCTCCAACTGACCTCGTCTATACCATGCTCCATGCAGAAGACGAGGTTTTGATTTTCCACGAGGACTTTTTGCCCCTGATTGAGAAAATCCGCCCGCAACTGGGAACGGTGAAGCATTACATCATTATTAGTGATAAAGAAACGCCCCCTGAAACCGCTTTTGCTGAAATGGATTATGAGACTTTGCTTAAATCTGCCACTCCTTTAAAGGAATTGCCCGATTTTGACGAAAATACGCAAGCGACTTTGGCTTATACTACCGGTACAACGGGGAAACCAAAAGGCGTTTATTTCTCACATCGTCAGTTGGTTTTGCATACTTTGGTTGAAAGCACTGCCTTTGGCTCTCTAACCGATTTTGGCGGCATAACGAAGAATGATGTCTATATGCCGATGACTCCGCTCTTCCACGTCCATGCCTGGGGCGTTCCTTTTACGACTACGATGCTCGGTCTAAAGCAGGTTTATCCCGGACGTTATGACCCGGCGATGCTGCTCAAATTGATTGTGACAAATAAAGTGACCTTTAGCCATTGTGTTCCCACCATTTTACAGATGATTACGACCGCACCAGAAGCAAAGAAATTTGATTTGAGTAATTGGAAGGTGGTCATCGGTGGCGCGCGTTTGCCAAAAGGTTTGGCAAAATCAGCGCGTGATGAATTGGGTATTAAACTTTATAGCGGCTATGGCTTGTCGGAGACTGCACCTTTACTCACTTTAGGCGTGTTGCAACCGGATATGGTAGATATGGGCGAAGACGAGAAGCTGGATTATTACATCAAAACTGGTTTACCCGTTCCGCTGGTGAAAGTACGCGTGGCGACCCCCGAAGGGGAAGAAGTGGCGCACGATGGACAAGAACGCGGCGAGATTCAAGTCCGTACCCCGTGGCTTACGCCGAGCTATTTCAAAGAAGAAGAGAAAGGCAAAGTGCTTTGGGAAGATGGCTGGCTCCACACTGGCGATGTTGCGAACGTAGACGCACGCGGTTATATCCAAATTGTAGATCGCTTGAAAGATGTGATTAAGAGCGGCGGCGAGTGGATTTCTTCGCTTGAGCTAGAGAATTTGATTAGTCTCTGTGAAGGTGTGCAGGAAGTGGCGGTGATTGGCATTCCTGATGAGAAATGGGGCGAACGTCCGCTGGCGGTGATTGTCGCTAAACCTGATTTCGTAGGCAAGATTAGTGTGGATGATTTTAAAGCTCATCTGAAACCTTTCGTGGAGGATGGAACGCTCATCAAATGGGCTATCCCGGAACGTTATGAGTTTGTCGAATCCATCCCAAAGACGAGCGTAGGAAAGATTGATAAAAAAGTTTTGCGCGTAGATTTTGGCGGTGGGATTTCGGCAGAGTAAATAATTGTGACAAGTAAAGGCAAAAAATAAATTAAACAAAAAACTCCGCTAAAAAATTAGCGGAGTTTTTTGTTTGATTCTGTGGTGAAATCTACCCTTTAATGAATTTCGACCCCGGTAAACCACAAATCGGGCATTTTTCGGGGGCTTCGCCGAATTCGATATAGCCGCAAACGGGGCAGAGATAGAAATCGGTCTCCAAATCTTTTCCGTCTTTGACAGCTTCGAGAGCCTCACCATAAAGTTTAGCGTGGACTTCTTCGGCTTCTACGGCATATTTGAACATCCGTTTTGCTTTATGTCCTTCTTCCTCGGCAGTAGCTAACATGGGCGGATACATTTTCTCAAATTCAAAGGTCTCGCCTTCGATAGCGGCTTGCAGGTTTTCAGAGGTGGAGCCAACGCCGTCTAATGCTTTAAAATGCCCGTCCGCATGGATTTGCTCGGCTTGGGCAGTTAGACGGAATAAACGAGCTACGTTGGGCATCCCTTCTTTTTCTGCTTTAGCAGCGAAGGCGGTATATTTTTGAAAGGCTTGGCTTTCACCAGCAAAGGCTTCTTTTAAATTATCGGTTGTATTTGTCATCTTAATCTCCTTGATTGATTTGAATTCTTATTGATTATACTGGATGCTGAGCGAGGATAGATTGTTTTGGGTCTTTCATGTTTCGCGGCGGAGTGATTTCAAAATTTTAAATTTCGCCCCTAATTTCACCGATTTCACTGGTTTTTGTTGCTTTTTGAATACCATCTCAAAATTTTGGGGTAAATGCCTGATTCTCCCCCATCCTACCCTTCCCCCTCAGCACTCTTCGAGTATTCAGTCAAGCTGAACGAACGGTGCTACGCGAGGGGAAAGGATAATAAATTCTCCCCCTGATGGGAAGATTAAAGAGGGGCGTTTTTTCTTAACTTCCACGAAGACCATCAGGTCTCCCCTATTTTTTGAGAAGATACCAATTGTGTTGAGAAAAGTCGGTATAATCCT
This sequence comes from uncultured Anaerolineaceae bacterium, assembly GCA_964488755.1. Lineage (GTDB taxonomy): Bacteria > Chloroflexota > Anaerolineae > Anaerolineales > Villigracilaceae > Desulfolinea. Next base: position 13,718 of record CAZAWS010000006.1, read on the forward strand.
TTCTATGAACCCCAAAACCCTCTCCCTCCTCGAATACGACAAAATACTTGTGCGGTTGAAAGATTATTGCGTTTTTAGCGCGTCTGCTGAATTTGCCGAAAAGCTAAACCCAACCCCCTCGTTGAAAAAAGCTAAAATCCGCCTCGCAGAAACCAGCGAAGCTCGGCTGCTTTTTTCCACGCATGAGACGATTAGCGTAGGCGGTGCGCGAGATGTGCGCGAAGCTGTCGTTTTGGCATCGCGTGGCGGAGTCTTGGAAACACAAAATCTGCTGGATATAAAAAATACGCTGATTGCCTCTCGCCGACTGAAAAAAATGTTTAACAAAGACGATGCAGAAGTGGAGAATTTCCTTTATTTACAAAAAATAGCAGAAAAGCTCCCCCCTCCGCTTAAATTAGTAGACGCAATCACCCGCACGATTTCAGATAAAGGCGAGGTCTTAGATTCCGCTTCGACCAAATTAGCCTCGATTCGGCGAGAGCGGCGCGTTACGCATGACCGTTTGATGACGAAATTACGCAAAATTATCGCCAACGCAGATAACGCTAAAGCTCTCCAAGAGGCAATTATCACCCAGCGCGATAATCGCTATGTTTTACCGCTCCAAGTCCAATATAAGGGCAGAATCAAAGGCATCGTTCACGACAAATCCTCTTCGGGAGCAACCATTTTCGTTGAACCCCTTAGCACGGTGGAGGGAAATAATCAACTTCGCGAACTCCAACTTGCAGAAAGAGATGAAGAAAGGCGTGTTCTCGCCGAACTTTGTGCGAAAATCGGCGAATTTTCCGAAGAAATTACGCAAGGCGTAGAAGCTCTCGCAGAACTTGATTTGATTTTTGCGAAAGCGAAGTACGCGGATGCAATTGGTGCGAGTGAACCTGTTCTATATGAAATTAAGGAAAGAAAATCCACAAAGTCACACGAAGAAACACGAAGAGAGCAAAAAAAAGAAAAAGCTGCTAACATTCCAACCTTCGAACTTCTTCAAGCAAGGCATCCCCTTCTCGACCCTAAAACTGCCGTTCCCCTCAACATCACCCTCGATGCTGAAACGCGCTCCCTCGTCATTACAGGTCCCAACACCGGCGGAAAAACGGTTACGCTCAAAACGGTGGGACTTCTCGCGCTGATGGCGCAATCGGGGTTGCATATTCCTGCTGATTCGGGTTCGGCGTTGCCCTGTTTCACCGCTGTCCACGCCGATATTGGTGATGAGCAATCTATCGAGCAGTCGCTCTCCACTTTTTCGGCGCATATCAAAAATATCAGCCAAATTCTCAGAAAAGCGGATGAAAAATCCCTCGTCATTCTCGATGAACTTGGCGCTGGGACTGATCCGCAAGAGGGTGCGGCTTTGGCGCGTGCCATTCTCGCCGAGTTGCTCGAACGCGGTGCGCTTTCTTTCGTGGCGACACATTATCCCGAACTGAAAGCCTTCGCCCACACGACCGAAAAAGTGGTCAATGCTTCTTTAGAATTTGATTTACACACCCTCAGCCCGACTTATAAATTGACGATTGGATTGCCGGGACGCTCAAATGCTCTCGCCATTGCGCGGCGGCTCGGACTTGACCCGCGCGTGCTCGCCGCCGCCGAGCAGGAGATTGACCCGAGCGGGATGCGCGTCGATTCTATGCTCGATGATATTCATCGTCAGAAGAAGTTGGCGCGCAAAGATCAGCGAAAAGCCCAAAAAGCGCGCATGGACGCGCATCGCTTGAGACGCGAGTTAGAAGATGAACGCGCCAAAGTTGAAGAGGAGCGGCTCCAGATTCTATCCAATGCGCGGAGTGAAGCCGAAAAGCTCATCGAAGGCACGCAAGCCGAAATCCACGCGGTGAAACGAGGGCTGGAAGAGGCGGAAAAAACGCTTGTAGAAATCGAATCTCTTGAAGAGCAGATTGAGCAAGTTAAAGAGAAAATTCCCCAGCCCCTTCCAAAAAAGAAGAAAAAAAGAAGGGTCAGTGAGCCCTATTCAGTCATCGGCGGAACGCCAAAGGTTGGGGAGAAGGTGCATTTGCGGAAATTGAATGTGAAGGGTGTTTTGCTTGCGCTGGGCGAAGACGATGCCGAAGTGCAGGTCGGCGCGTTGCGGATGCGCGTCAAACTGGCAGATTTACAGCGCAGAAAACAAGGCGAAAAACGCGAGACGAGCGCGAAAATCTCTGCGCCGAGCATGGTTTTGCCCAAATTAGAACTCGATTTGCGCGGCGAGCGTGCCGAAGATGCTTTAGAGCGGTTGGAACGCTATATCGACCAAGCCTATCTCACCGAAATGCCTTTTGTGCGGATTGTGCATGGGAAGGGAACCGGACGGTTACGCGAAGTCGTGCGTGAGGCTCTACGGGCAAATGCTTATGTAAAATCTTTCGAGGAGGGGAAAGCTAAAGAGGGCGGCGCGGGGGTGACGGTGGTGAAGTTCTAGTCTTCGCAGTGAAAATAGGTCATTTTTCACACTTCAAAACTTTTACAGAGTTTTCAGTAGCTTTATAGCTAGCTCCCTGACAGTTTCATGGATCGCATTTTTTTCCTCACGCAAAGCCGCTAAGACGCAAAGCTTTTAAGTTTTTCTTAGCGATTTTGCGGCTTTGCGTGAGATTTAAGAAACTGTTTAACCAAAGTGTCAGGTGGCTAGGCTTTATAGAATTTATAGGAACTTTGCTGCTTTACTTTTTTAGCTTGATACATAGCCTGATCAGCGTTTTCCAGAAGTGTAACAGCATCTTCACCATCCTGCGGAAAAATGCTAATGCCAATGCTGGCAGAGAGTTCTAATCTTAATTCTTCATTTACGTCAAAAGGCATTTTTATATTGGCTATAATTTTTTCTGCAAGGAGAGCCAGTTCTTTTTTTGATGGGATTTTTTCGAGCAAACAGGCAAATTCATCTCCCCCAAAACGTGCGACTGTATCGCTATCTCGGACGCTGATTTGAAGACGTTTACCAAATTCAATCAGGGTATCATCGCCCACATTATGTCCAAATGTATCGTTGATGGCTTTGAAGTCGTTTAGGTCAATAAAGAGCAGGGCAATTTGCCAACTATTTCGTTTTGCTAAGGCAAGGGCATGTTTTATTCGTTCATTGAAGAAGGCTCGATTTGGCAGGTTGGTTAAAATATCATGCGTAGCCTGATGTGCAAGACGATTTTCTTCTTCTTTTCGCTCAGTTATTTCATCTTTCACGGCAACATAATGGGTTATGTTATTGTCTTTATCTATAATGGGTGAGATGACCATTGCATCCCAATAGAGTTCTCCATTTTTTTTGCGGTTGAGCAACTCGCCTCGCCAGATATTGCCTTGTGTGATTTTTCCCCAGAGTTCTTCGTAGGTTTTTATTTCAGTTTTTCCTGATTTTAAAATGCTCGTTCCTTTCCCGATAATTTCCTCGGCACTATATCCTGACATTGTTGAGAAGGCATCATTTACAAATTCTATTTTTCCATCTAAATCAGTAATTAGAACTGAGCTACCTGAGAAATTGACAGCCTGAGCCAGTTTGTTTGCTTCTGTAAATAATTCTGCTTTCTTCAACGCGAGGGAGGCTTGGGCGGCAAAGGCTTCGGCTATTTTTTTATGATGGTCATTGAAGAAGGCTTTTTCTTTTTTGTCAATGGCAATGATGCCAACAATCTTCCCCTCAAAGAGCATAGGAACACCAAGCCACGAAGCGATTTGGTTTTTGATGGTATCTTCTTGGTGAAATGAAGGGTAAATAGATACATCATCAACAATAAAAGATTGGCGTGTATTGATAACGGTAGAGCTTGGGTTATCTTCTTCGTTGTTAATGGGGAAACGAAGCCCTATGATCTCTTCTGTATTTACAAAGCCAGTTCCTGCAATAATTTCTATATGTTCTTTATCCATCTGTAACACAGAACAACTATCATAGGGGAGCACTTTTTGTAGCTCAGAAATAATGGCGGTGAGTACATCTGGTAATGCTAAAGAGGAGTTAATTGCTTGGGTGGCAGCCTGTAAAGTTTGGGTTTTTTTGTGTGCTTGATGTTCGGCATTAAAAAGATGTGCATTACGAATAGCTAGAGCGGCTTGGGTGCTTAGCGTTTCTAAGAGTTTAGTGTCGTCTTCCGTAAAAACATTGCCTCTTTTCCCTCGAATTATTAGGACACCCAGAAAATCCTTTGCCCAACAAATAGGTGTGCCTATCATTGGCGAGTGAGATGGTGTTGAACATACCCCCTTTGATCGTTTTTCCCAGTTTGAGTAATCTGATACAGAGATTGTTTTACCGCTTTCCCAAACAGCTCCCCCCATCCCTTCTCCACGTTGAAGAATATCCCCTTTGGGGATCATGGCATTTACTCCTACCGCCCATTCAAGTATTTTTTTCTCTTTATTGTATAAGTAGATGCCTCCGCCAACACCGTCTACCAAACGAAGAGTCTCTTTCATGATGGTATTTAATATTTTTTGACAGTCTCGCTGGGAGATAATTTCTATACCTATTTTACTTAGAGACTCCAGTTGGGCTGTTCGTTTAGCAATTTCTGCTTCAGCTTCTTTGCGCTTTGTAACATCTCGAGAAATCATCCCCATCATAAAACCATTCTTTGTTGTGATGGGGTAAAGGATGGACTGCATATTGCGAATACGCCCATCAGATCGTTGGATGGGGCGTTCCTCCATTTTTTTGCTCAGAAGCAGTTCCTTGTTTTCTAATAATGTGCGTATACCAATCTCTATTCTTTTCGCCAATTCTGGGGATTTGCGCTCATCAGTTGCAAGTTGGTACTGAGATTCCCAAAGCAACGTACCCAGCACGGAATCACGTGAAAAACCAGTAATATTGGTCATCCCTTGATTCCACTCAAGGATAATGCCCGATTGGTCGATAAGAGCGATCCCGTCTTCAGATTGCTCGACCAAATTACGGAATTTCTCTTTGCTTTCGTTCAAATCTGACTCGTTTTTCTTGCGCTCGGTAATATCTTCTACAATCATTTGTGCCAAGATTAGATCGCCTGTTTTATTGTGAATAGGTGCAATAGACATGCGCCAATCTGCTGTTTTTCCCCATTTGCTAGTGTATTCTTTTTCTACAAAAATAATATCGCCTGTATCTAAACAGCGTTGAATACGCTCAGAAATGCCAGCTTTAATAAATAGAGGGAAAGTTAGGACGTTGATTGCTTGCACAGCTTTGAGCGAGGGAGAGCCAAGCAGTTTCAATATGGCTGTATTTGCATCTATGATATTGCCTTTTGTGTCTATTGTGACAATCCCTAAAGGAGCTGTCTCAACTATGGAACGAAAACGTTCTTCGCTCTTTTCTAAGGCTTCTTCCATGCGTCTTTGTTCAGTGACATCTCGAATAATAGCTTGAATGGCTGCTTCCCCTTCATAAACAAAAGGGGTAGCCCCTACCTCTCCGATAAAAAATGTTCCATCGGGTCTGTAGAAGGTTCTTTCCCACGTAGAAATAGATTTTTTAGTTTCAAACATTTCCATTAATATTTTAGGAGAGAGTTGTGTTGTTTCGCCTCCTAACATATCGCTACAATCTGTTCCTATAAGGTCTTCGCGTGTGTTTGCATGAAAGAGTTTTTCCGCTGCGATATTAGCATAAAGAATTTTTTCTGTATTTCGAATAATAATGGCATCAGGAGAGTTATCAAATAAAAGACGATACTTTTCTTCACTTTGGCGCAATGCTAGTTCAGCGGCTTTACGTTTGGTGATGTTTTCCTTCATTGCGACAAAATGAGATATTTCTCCATTTTCATCCGTGATTGAAG